>URUT01000063.1 GCA_900551105.1 uncultured Mycoplasmatota bacterium | reverse complement strand
ATCTACTCCTATTTTATATAAATATTCTATATATTTAATTAATTCATCTACTTCATTATTATAAATAATAGTATTTACTGTTATATATATTTTTACTCCATATAGGTGGGCATAATTAACTGCTTCTTTTAGTTCTTCATTACTAAAATTACCAGCATAGGCCCTGGCTCCAAATGTTTTACCACCTAGATAGACTGCATCTGCTCCATTATTTACTGCTGCTTTTAGGCATTCCATATTACCTGCTGGACTTAATAATTCTTTCATACTTCACTTCCTTTGATAGCTATAGTATATCATAATTTTGGGTAATTTAAAAGATACATTGCCTGACAAACAATGTATCTCTAAGTTTGATGAATAACTACTCTAAATTAAATGTCAGTTAATCCTAAAATAGTCTCTTATCTAATGAGTTTCTTCTCTCATACATATATGTACATCTAATAGCAAGATAAGAATTAAAGCCTCTACCTTAATACCCATATTTTAAACATAATCATTTCCAAATAATTCTTTACTCGGGTAAATATTATCAAACATACTTCGTTTAGATATATTTACTAATGTTTATTTTTCTATTAGACAATTAAATTGTACAATATATTTTTTTATTTGTCAAGTACTTTATTTGACATTTTTGAGCATTTTTGATTTTTTAAAATCTTCTTTGTTATTGCCAAATGAAGTTAACGGTTACTTTTTTAGATCTATTACCAGCAGCATCGATAGCTACTATTTCTTTTTTTCTTGCTGGTGAGTAATAATTTGGGCAATTTTGGCCAATATCACATAAATGAGTATATTTTGAATTACTACTACTATATTCTGTTATTTCATATTTGCTAACGCCACTTACTCCTGATGCCACTCCATTGCCACTTTTATCGTTTGAATAAAATACAAATCTAATTTGACTATAACTGTTTTTGTTTGTTTGATTGATTGTTACTGTACACTCCTGTTCTTCTTCTGATGTTGGTGGTAATGTTGAAGAACAATTTTCAATAATATTTTCAGTCTCTACATTTGTTTCTCCTGTAAAATTGAAGACTTGAGGAGTATACGGAGATACATTATCAAAGTGTGTTTCACACCATTTTATTGTTTCGCCATATCCTAATGCGTCTATGTATTCATCATAAGCTCTAACATCTATCAAATTAGTTACAGCATCAGTAATAGTTATTGTGTTTTTTGTTGTTGTAAATTCATTTGGTTCTTTATTAAAGTCTTTATTGTATTTAATAGCTGTAAAATCATTACCTTTATCTGTTACTTTTACCGTTACTCTTCCATATGTGTTTCGCCATATATTATCATTTATACACTCTATTATTGGATCAGTTGATTCCCATTGTGCATACAATGTTGTATCTTTAGTTATATTTATTATATCTCCAGCTTTATAGATAGTAGCATCTTTAAGTAGAATCCCGTATGATATTTCACTCCATCCTTTAAAGAAAAATCCTCTTCTGGTTGGAACTGTTGAACTTACTTTTATCGTTTGACATCCTTTGGTTGTCTGATTACTAGGCATGTTTTTTGCTAGTATTTTGAAATCATTTGAATCATATTCTAGCTTGTAATTGGCTGTTTGCCATTTGGCATATAATGTTATATCTTTATTTGCCTTATATATACCTTTGGATTTGTAGGTTGTTCCTGTACCATCTTTCTTCGTATTCCATCCTAAAAATTGGGAACAATCTTTTTTAGGAATAGTTTCTGATAATTCTATATCAGTACCATAATATTTTGTTTGTGCTGCTGGTGCTTCAGTTCCGCCATTAGCATCATATTTTATAGTATAAGTATTCTTATTCCATACAGCATATAAATCAATACTAGGTGCATTATCATTAATCCATGTATCATTGACTCCACTTAAAACATTGTAATCTTTAGTAGTAGCAGTTTTGCTTCTTGCCCAACCAGCCATAGTATGACCAGTATTTGTCCATCCTTTATCGCTAAATGCCTGGCCACTTACTCTATAAGTAAATGTTTGAGTGGCAGTTGTACTATCAGAAGTGCTTGCATTTCGATAG
>URUT01000062.1 GCA_900551105.1 uncultured Mycoplasmatota bacterium | reverse complement strand
CCGAATTCCTCCTTCATAGCGTCAACTAATTCTTTAACTTCAAGAATAGTCATTTCTTTTAAAGCATTAATAAAATCTTCTTTGTTTAATTTTGCCATTTAAATCATTTCCTTTCTTTCTACTTTTCTAATCCTTCAGCATATAAGTTTAATGCTATTGATAGATTTTTTACGTGTTCTATCATACCACCTGCAAGCATAGTTAGTAAGCCTTCCATAGATGGAATTGATGCGTATTCATTTATTACACTTGGTTCAACTACTTTTCCGTCAATTACACCAGATACTATTGAAATATTTTTGTGGTCTTTGCCAAAATTACTTAGCACTTTAATTGGTTCTAGTAGTTTTTCACCAAATAGAATGGCATTTGGTCCTTCTAGGTAAGCGTCTAAGTCTAAATTTAATTCGTCAGCAGCTCTTTTTACTAATGTATTTTTATATACTTTTACTTCACCATTAGCTTCTTTTAAACTTTTTCTTAATTCATAAAGATCACTAACAGTTAGTCCTTGGTATGAAAATAGTACTACTGATTCAGAATTTTTAAACTTTTCGGTTATTTCATTAACTATTTGTTTCTTTAAGTTAAGACTTTTCTCACTTGCCATATTTTCCTCCTTTATAATATTTATAAAAAAACTTTCCCATTGGGAAAGCAATCAAGATATAATATACTTTCCTCGGTAGGTTATTAAGCATTTGCCCCTACTGTCTACGGCAAAAAGTTTTTTTAACAAGATTAATTATATAATATTAATTATTATTTGTCAAAAGAATTAAGATTTAATTTAATTCCAGGACCCATTGTAGTACAAATAGAAATATTTTTTACAAATTTTCCTTTTACTGCAGTTGGTTTAGACTTAATAATAGTATTAATAAAATATGTTAGATTTTCAGTTAATGCTTTTTCATCAAAAGAAACTTTTCCAATGATTCCATGAACATTACCTAATGAATCTGCACGGTATTCAACCATACCTTTTTTGATATCGTTTACAGTTTTTGCTGGAGTTGTTGTTACTGTTCCAGTTTTAGGGTTTGGCATTAATCCTTTTGGTCCTAATACCTTACCTATTTTACCTAATGCAGGCATCATTTCTGGAGTTGCAACGATAACATCAAAATCAAACCAATTTTCATTAGCAATTTTGTCAATTAAGTCTGTATCGCCAACAAAGTCTGCACCAGCATTTTGTGCTTCAGTAGCAGCTGCTCCCTTAGCTAAAACTAATATCTTTTTTGATTTACCAGTTCCGTTTGGTAGTACAATTGAACCACGTAATTGTTGATCAGCTTTTTTTGTATCAATATTTAGGTTCATTGCTACTTCAACAGAACTATCAAATTTAGTAATACTTGTTTCTTTTACTAATTTTATTGCTTCTTCTATATCATAAGTTTTATTTTTTTCAACTTTATTAGAAGCTTCCACGTACTTTTTTCCTAATTTCTTCATTAATATTTTCCCTCCAATCGTGGTAGATTTGCGGATAAATTATTCTTCTTTATTATCTTCTTTTTCGTTAATTACTTCTACTTCGGCATTTGTATTGTTAACAGATTCTTCCATTTCAGCAAGTTCTGCTTCACGTTTTTCTGCTTCTTTTTCTTCTATTGCTGCTTCTTTAGCTTGTTCTTGTAATTCAGCATCATTAACGCCCTTTACTGCAATACCCATATTACGAGCAGTTCCTTCAATAATTTTCATTGCATCTTCAATAGTATATGCATTTAAGTCAGGCATTTTTGTTTCAGCTATTTTACGAACATCTTCTTTTGTAATAGTTGCAACAATTTCATTTGCGCCTTTTTTAGAAGCTTTTGTAATTCCAGCAGCCTTCTTTAATAAGAATGCAGCAGGTGGAGTTTTTAATACAAAATCAAATGAACGATCATCAAAGATAGAAATTTCTACTGGTAAAATATCTCCCATTTTATCTTTTGAAGCGTCATTGAATTTAGTACAGAACTCTTGTAAATTAATTCCAGCAGGTCCTAAAACTGTTCCAACAGGTGGTGCAGGTGTAGCTTTACCAGCAGGAATTTGTAGTTTAATTCTTTTTACGACTTCTTTTGCCACGAAAAACACATCCTTTCATATTTTCGCTTAGTGGT
>URUT01000061.1 GCA_900551105.1 uncultured Mycoplasmatota bacterium | reverse complement strand
TATGATTAACTATAATATAATTACCTCTTCCACCATTACATCTAGTATAACCTGGCGAACATCCACCAACAGCATTAACAACCACACCATTATTAGCAGCATATACTGAAGACCCATAACCAACATATATATCTAAAGCATCATGAAAAGATCCCCAACGATATTCAAAATAAGTAGTAATGGTATAAGGTCTATCCGTAGGCCAAGCCCAATAAGTCAAATCAGCAACATTAGGAGCATATTTTTTTCCTTTAACAATAATTCTATTAACAGCGGGTTTAATCTCTGTAGAATTAGCTATAGTAGCGGAAATAAGTTGACCATTAACATACTGACTCTTTCTTGTAACTTTATATAATCCATTTTCACCATCTCTAATAGTTTCCTGATAACCAATATATTGACCTGAATCATATTGAATTTCTGTATCATAATCTCTTTCTTCATCACCAACAGTATGAACATCAACAACAACAGAAATAATAGGATTAATAAGCCCAACATTAACTTCTTGATTTTCATAAAGTAAATTATTTTCACTGGTAAAACTAGGATTAGCAATCAAAAATTCCTGTACATTAAGCTTATGACTACTAGCAATAGATTCAATACTATCATCAGATTTAACAATATAAGTTTCCTGTTTATCTAAATTACCATAAAGTAAATATTTACTTAGTTCATCACTATCAGTAAATATCTGCTCGTCAGTAGGAATTAAAGTCTCTTTATAAGTAATATCTTCTTCTATATCAATATTTTCAATCATACTACCAGAGTCTTTTACTTCTTCCTGAGTACCTGCTAAAAACTTTTCATATTGTTCTCCATCAACAAAAGCTTTAATAGTATCTTGAATAGCTTTATCAAAAATACTTTTAGATAGAGTATAAATTGTTCTAACTTTACTCTTATCTTCATTATTTGCAATTTTAATTTCATAACCATGAACAGTAAATTTTTTATTACTAATAATCTTACTATATATTTGTTCATCACTACTAACAGAAGTATTATAAGTAAAAGTTTTTTTAATTTCAACACCTTTAGGTGTATAAACAGTATCAGTATCATACTTTTTCTTAAGTTCTTCTTCTTTAACATTAATAAAAGATTCAAAACTATCCCTAGAAGCAATATTACCAATACTTTTACCATCTAAATAAACAGTATATAAAACATGCGGTTCATTTGACTTTTTATTAGTAAAAACAAGCAACAAAATACTAATAGAAATAATAATAATAAAAGTAATAATACCAAAACTCCATTTACTATTATTTACCACTACTATCACCATCCCTTTTAATAGATAAAAAAGTTGAAGTTTTTTTCTTAAACAATAAATCAATAGTTTTAGTAGGACCATTTCTATGTTTAAGAATAATAAGTTGTATAGGATTAGGAACCTCATCTCCTACTGGAACTTCAACATCAGGTGCATGAAGAGCAGCTACAATATCAGCATCTTGTTCAATAGAACCGGATTCTCTCAAATCACTAAGAACAGGTTTTTTATCTTCTCTTTTTTCAACACTTCTCGATAATTGTGACAAAGCAATAACAGGAACCTCAAGTTCCAAAGCCATTGTTTTCAAAGCCCTAGATATCTCAGAAACTTCTTGTTGTCTAGAACCAGAATACCTAGAAGAAGAATCAATAAGTTGTAAATAGTCAATTATAACAAGACCAAGTCCTTCACCTTGAGTAGCAAGTCTTCTACATTTAGCTTTAATCTCTGCTGGTGTAACACCACCTGCATCATGGAAATAAATATTAGTATCTGCCAAAATACTTATAGCTTCATTAAATCTTTTCCAATCTTCATTTTCTAATTTACCAGTACTAAGTTTCTTATTATCTATTTGACCAAGCGAACTAATCATTCTCATAATAAGCTGTTCTGCTGGCATCTCTAATGAAAAAATAGCAATATTCTTTTTAGTACTTTTAGCAGCAGCCAACGCAAGATTAAGAGCAAAAGCAGTTTTACCAACAGCCGGTCTTGCCGCTATAATAATAAGTTGCGTCGGATGCAGTCCTTCAGTTAAAGAATCCAATTCACCAAAACCTGTAGTAAGACCATTAATTTTACCACCATTTTTAGATAAAAACTCTAAATCACTTTGAGCTTTAC
>URUT01000060.1 GCA_900551105.1 uncultured Mycoplasmatota bacterium | reverse complement strand
GTAATTATTGGTTTCATAATGAACATTTAATGGATGAAACTGGTAAGATGAGTAAGAGTAAGGGTGCGGTTTTATCTGTTAGTGCTTTAATGGAAAAGGGTTATAATCCACTGGCTTTTAGATTTATGTGCTTGCAGAGTCATTATCGTAAACAATTAGTATTTTCTTTTGAGTCTTTAAATCAAGTAGAAGGACAGTATAATAAACTTAAGAATAGAATTTCTACAATTAAGGATGAGGGAGAACTAGATGAGGGAGAGTTTAGTGCATATAATAGTAAGTTTATAGATTGTTTAAGTGATGATTTAAATACAGCAAATGCGGTTACTGTTTTATATGATTTAATTAAAGATGAGATGGTTAATGGGCATACAAAGCTTGAACTTATTAATTCATTTGATAAAGTATTTAGTTTAGATTTAACTAAGAAGAAGGCTTTAAGAGAAGATCATGATGATATTATGAAATTAATTGAAACTAGAAATGAAGCTAAAAAGAAGAAAGATTACGAACTTGCTGATACAATTAGAAATGAATTGCTTGCTAAGGGTATAGTTTTGGTTGATACTAGAGAGGGTACAACTTACAAAGAGGTTTAGATGGATTTATTATATTTTTTAGCGATTATTATACCAATTGCAGCACAAATTTATGTTAGTTATACTTATAATAGATTTAAAAAAGTTAGAAATGATTTTGGATTAACGGGGTTTGATGTTGCTAAAAAAATATTAGAAGTAAATGGATTAGAGAAGCTTTATGTTGTGGAAACACAAGGAAAGTTAACTGATCATTATGATTCTAATAGAAAAACTATTAAATTATCTAGTGAAGTTTATCATGAAGAGAGTATTGCGGCTTTAGCAATTGCTGCTCATGAGTGTGGGCATGCACTTCAAGATAAGGAAGGGTATTTCTTTTTAAGACTTAGAGCGATGATTTATCCTGTGGTAAGTATTGGAACAAAATTTGCTTATGTTTTATTAATAATAGGGTTTCTTTTTGAATTAATGAATATGATAATAGTTGCTATTGCGTTATATGGATTAGGACTTGTTTTTCAGTTAATTACTTTACCAGTAGAGTTAGATGCAAGTAAAAGAGCACTTAATATGCTTAGAAGTTTACATATTTGTAATCAAGTTGGAGATGATGGAACTGGAAAGATGCTTAGAGCAGCCGCATTTACTTATGTTGCTGGAGTTTTATCTAGTGCTTTAGAAATTATTAGATTAATAGCTATTTTTAATAGAGAAAGAGATTAATGTAAAGTTGGCGAAAATGCCAATTTTTTTTTGGTGAGACTCTAGAATTAAAATACAAGTTGTGCTATCCCTTAAAATAGGATGATGAAGAAAATGAGAAAATATGTTATGTCTTTAGTGGCAATGTTAATTTTGTTAGTTTCAGTAAATGTTTATGCTGCCGATATATCTGAACTTACTAAGTTAATAGATGCTAGTGATGGCAAAGTTGTACTTGAAGATGATTATGAAGGTAATCCTACTGGAATAAGAAAGAAAGTTACAATTGATTTAAATGGTCATAAGATAAATGCTATATTAGGTATTATTGATGATGTAACTTTAATTGATTCTAAAGGTACAGGAGAAATTACAAGCGATAATGCTAGTGGAGCTACAGTGCAAGTTGTAGATAATGGAATTCTTACAGTAGATGGAGCTACAATTAAGAATCCAGTTGGTTATGGAATTGCTGGGTATGATAATTCAAAGATTACTATTAAAAGTGGTAAGATTGAGTCATATTATTCAGCTATTTTAAGTAATAATACTGAAGGAACTTTAGATGTTACCGTAAATGGTGGTGTATTTACTGCTAAAGAAGGACCTGCTATTTATATGCCAAGTCCAATAGGGTGCAAGATTACTGATGGTACATTTTATGGTGGTATTTCAGTAAGAATGGGTATTATTAACATTAGTGGTGGTAAGTTTATTGCTAATCCAGTTGTTGATGATATTAAAACTAATTATATGAAGCATAATATTGCGACAGGAGATGCTTTATTTGTATTAGCTGGTTCTTATACTAGTGATCATAAAAATGGAAATAAACTTGATTTAAATATTACAGGAGGAGAATTTATTACTGAAAATAAGGCAGGCAGCGCTATTGTTATTTATGATTTAGGTAAAGTAAAACAAGATGTTACTATTAAGCTTGATGGTAGTTTAGTTGCTAAGACTAATGCTAGTGATAGAGGTGCTTTTGATATTTTAACTTTAAGTGATTTAGGAGTAAAAAATATTGATAGTGCTTATAACAATAAAGATTTAGTTGGTTTAGCAGATGTAACAGTTACTGGTGGATCTTATTCTACAAGTGTAGGTCACTTTTTATCAAGTGATTATGTTATGGGACAAAAAGATGGAATGT
>URUT01000059.1 GCA_900551105.1 uncultured Mycoplasmatota bacterium | reverse complement strand
ATATGAACTTTTTTTATTAAAACATCAAATGTTGCACTTGTTATTATAAATTATCTAACAAAAAAAGAATGAACTTTATTCACTCTTCTTACTAAATATTCTTTTCTTCTTTTCTTTAGCACCATCATCTTTTGGTAATGCATCCTTACGAGATAAATTTAATCTACCCCTATTATCATATCCTGTTGCTTTAACAAGAATCTCATCACCTACTTTTACAATATCACTAGGCTTATTTACTCTCTCATTAGCTAGCTGAGAAACATGTACCATTCCTTCGCAGCCTTCCCATAAAGAAACGAAACATCCAAAATCTTCAACCTTAGTAACTTTACCAGTGTAAACCTCACCAATAGCTACCTCTCTAGTAATATCCTTAATACGCTTAGCAGTTCTAGCAATAACCTCAGCATCTGTATGATAAACTATTACTCTACCATCATCTTCTAAATCTACCTTTACAGCATCCTTATCATTAACAGTTTTTACGCCTTCAGGTGAACACTCTAAAATAATCTTAGTAATCATTTCACCACCACGGCCAATAACATCTCTTATCTTATCAGGATTAATATTAAATGTTTCAATCTTAGGTGCATATTTAGATAGTTCTTTTCTTGGTTCATCTATTACACCCTTCATTAAATCTAAAATTTCTAAACGAGCCTTCTTAGCTTGCGCTAATGCTTCTTTTAAAATAGTCTTAGTAACACCTTTAATCTTAATATCCATTTGTAAAGCAGTAATACCATTCTTTGTACCAGCTACTTTAAAATCCATATCTCCCATGTGATCTTCAATACCTTGAATATCAGTTAAAATAGAATACTTTTTACCTTTAGTAATTAATCCCATCGCAATTCCAGCAACTGGAGCCTTTATTGGAACTGCAGCAGCCATTAAACTTAAACAACCTGCACAAATACTTGCTTGTGATGATGACCCATTACTTTCTAAAATCTCACTTACAACTCTAATAGTGTATGGAAAATCTTCCTCAGAAGGAATAACCTGAAGTAGTGCTCTTTCCCCTAAAGCTCCATGACCAATTTCTCTTCTACCAGGAGAACCATATCTACCAGTTTCACCTACACTAAAATTAGGAAAGTTATAATGAAGCATAAATCTTTTAGAATCTTCTAAGCCTAAACCATCTAGTATTTGATGTTCACCTAAAGCACCTAATGTAGTAGTCGCTAATGCTTGAGTTTGTCCTCTAGTAAACACAGCAGACCCATGAGTTCTTGGAAGTAAATCAATGTAAGCAGAAAGTGGTCTTATCTCATCTAACTTTCTACCATCAGGTCTAACATGTTTCTCAGTAATTAAATCACGAACAACTTCACCCTCAACACCATTTACTACTTTTCTAGCTATCTTTTCAATATCTTCATTATCAGGATATTTCTCCATGAAATACTCAATAGTCTTTTCTTTAACCTCTTCTATTTTTGCATAAGAAGTAAGCTTATCCTTTATTTGTATAGCTGCAAGCATATCATCAGAAGAATATTGCTTAATCTCTTTTTCTAAATCACTATCAATAGTAGCAAGTGTAATTTCTGCTTTTTCTTTACCAACTACCTCAATAATGCTTTCTTGAAATTCACATAACTCTTTAATATGTTTTTGACCAAAAGTTAAAGCCTCAACCATATCACTTTCACTAGCTTCTTTAGCACCAGCTTCAATCATACAAATATCGGTTTTCGTACCAGCTACTGTAACAGTAAGCTCACAAGCATCTAACTCCTCAGCCGTTGGATTAATAATATACTTTTTACCAATTTTACCAACAATTACCCCCGCTACTGGTCCATCAAATGGAATATCTGAAATTCCAAGAGCTAAACTTGAAGCAAACAAAGCAGTAATCTCTGGTGAATTATTTGGATCAACTGATAAAATCGTATTAATAACTTGTACTTCATTTCTAAAGTTTTCATCAAACATTGGTCTTATTGGTCTATCAATCAATCTTGCAGCAAGTGTAGCTGACTCACTTGGTCTACCTTCTCTTTTAATAAAACCACCAGGAATTTTACCAACAGAATATAACTTTTCATTATAAACTACTGTAAGTGGAAAAAAATCTCCGGTTCCAACTTGATTACTCATAACTGAAGCAGATAAAACAACAGTATCACCATATCTAACTAATACAGCACCATTGGCTTGTTTAGCAAGTTCACCTGTTTCAACTACAATTTTTCTTCCTAAAAAATCAAAACTAAATTCTTTCTTCATCTATATACACCCTCTATCTATAATAAAAAAAGACACTAAAAACAAAGTGCCCTATTTTCTTAAATTTAATTTTTTGATAACTTCACGATAACTTACAACATTATTCTTCTTTAAATAATCTAGTAAACTACGTCTTTTTCCAACCTTCATTAAAAGTCCTCTTTTTGAATGATAATCATGTTTGTTTTCTTTTAAATGTTCAGTTAGATTATTAATTTCATCAGTAAGAATAGCAATTTGAACTTCAGTAGCTCCAGTATTCTTTGCATCCTTACCAAATTCTTTAACTAATTCAGCTTTTCTTTCTTTTGTAATTGCCATAATTAACCCTTCCTTTCTAATAAATCGGTCATAACCTAGTAATAATTCGGAAGTAAATCAAAACTAAGTTAAAACTTCTTCTACATTATATTATAAAATAAACTGAAAATCAACTTATTTTTGTCTAATTTGCTTGCTTTCTTCGTTAGTTTTTCCTAATTCTGTTGTACTAAGCTTAAATTCTAACTCAGCTCTTTTTAATTTATTAGCTTCTTCAAGTAGTTCATTTTGTCTTTCTAAAGCCATCGCAATTCTATCCATTCTACTAAAAAAATCATATTCGCTACTCATAATAATAACCTCCAAAACAAAATATATTATATAAAATAATAAACCAATTATCAAGAAAAAAGGAGCATTAAGCCCCTAATCTATATAAACACTAACCTAGTGTACTATATTATATTAAACAAAATCAAAATAAGACTAATACATCAGCCCAAAAACATTTAATCTATTTAATAATAAAATCTGTAAATGCTCTATAGTTTTTTTCATCTTTACTAATAATATATTTATTTATAATAAGCACATCCTATCATGAGTATATCATATTTATTATCATTCTTAATCTTAATTGGATTCTTTACAAAGTCAACT
>URUT01000058.1 GCA_900551105.1 uncultured Mycoplasmatota bacterium | reverse complement strand
AAGATAAAGCTCATGCTTCCATTAAAAGTTTTTCAAAAACTAAAAGTGATTCACTCTTTGATTATTTTATGGGTGGTAAAAAAACAGAAGAAATAATGAAAGAAAATCAGATGAAAAGAGAAGAAATAGCAATGCTAAAAGATGGAACATTTTTAAAAGATAAAGATGTACCATCAATGCAAAAAAGATGGTGTAAGTATGCAGAGAATAGTAATATTCAAATGACAGTTTTATCATTTTACCAAAATTATATAGATGAAAATATAAATATAAAAGAATTGCAAAAGAAAATTGCAACTGATGTAATACCAAAATTTCTTTCATATTCAGGTTATGAAAATCCAAAAGAAAATTTAGAATGGATAGTGGCACTTCATTCTGATAGAGAGAATAACTATCATTTTCATATTTCTTGGATTGAAAAAAATAAATGTTATAAAAACAAAAATGGAAAATTAGAACATAGAATTAGACTTAAAATAACTGATGAAGAAAGAAACTTTTTAAAAAGGCAAGCAACACTAACTATCGAAAGAAAAAGATTATATACTCCAACATTAATAAAACTTGAAAAAGATTTTGAAGAGTTAAAATCATATTTTAATCCTAAGGATCAAAACTTCACGTTAAAAAATGTATCAGATTTAGAGCTTGAAGAAAAAATTGTTAGACTTGGTTTTTTATTAAACGAAATAAGAGGGACCGATAAGAAATATATTAAATACAATTCCTTACCTAAAGATGAAATAGGAAACAAAATTAGAATATTGACTAAGGAAATAAAGAAAGAAATCTTTAAGGATAAAAGAATTAAGGAAGCAAAGAAAGATATATATATGACTATTGATAAAATAAATAATATTTTATTGGATATAGATAAAAGGAATAATATTTCCAATCTTGGCTTTGAATCTGCAATAGAAAATAAAATGATAAAAGAAAAGCTAGATAAAAATGATACCTATGTGTATAATGCAATAGTTAATCATGCCTTGTATAATTATAATTATTATAGTAATAAAATTAAAAAAAATAATTTTTCAGTTGAGGATATTATTAATCAAGTTGCTTATGAAAATTACAAAAAAGATTATTCATTAAACAAAATTAAAAGTGTTAAAAAACATAAAATTAGCATAATAAAAAATTGTTTATCAGGAATGACATATAAGAATAAGATTTTATATGCTTTAGATAGACTTGGATATGAACAAGATCAAGCTGCTGAAAAATTTTATGAAATGTTTGAAGAAAATGGCACCGATAAACAATTTAATGATTAAAACTATATGCTTATTAAGATTATTTATTATTTCTATGGTATAATATGTATAAGAACCAGATAAACAGTAATTTGTTGAAACGGAGGATTGATTATGAAAAAAACAATTTTAACTATTTTATTATGTGGGGTTATGATATTGGGATTAACGGGGTGCATCAAAGAAAATAATAATGATGATAAAAAATCATATGAAAATAATGATGAGTGTTGTGAAGGTTGTATGTGTGGTGATACTATAGAATTATTAAAAACAACTGAAACTGCTTGGACATTAACTAAAATAGACAGTGAAGGAGAATACAAGTATATTAAAGATTCCTTTATTAATTTTCACGGAACTGGAAAAAATAAATTTGCTTTTTTCAATAACGATAGGGAAATAAAAGGAGAATTTACAATTAATAAAAATAATGAAATAGTATTAGTATCGAATGATGGCATAAATAATAAAATAACTTGTAAATTAGGTGAAGAAAAAGATTTAATTGCAGTTATGTATTGTGATAATAATTTTGGTACATTTACATTACAAAAACAAGGAATACTTGAATTGCCAAATATAATAAAGGATACTGTATCAAAAACGAAAACAATAAAGATTAAAGGAAAACAATCAATTACAGAAGAACAGAAAATAAATGTATTTTTATCAGTGATAAATAATTCTAAAGTATGGACAGGTGCTATAACATTACCATCACCTAAATATGAATTGGAATTATTGGATATTAATAACGATAGTATTGCAAAAATTTTATACAATCCAGAACATTATTTTACTATTGAAATAAACGGAAAGAGTTATGAACTAACAAATATTGATAAAAACTCATTGAATACAATACTAGACAAATAAACAAATTTATCTAATAGTTATTATTAAGAAAAGAGGAAATGATATGGCTGAATTACGAGATTTATATGATGCTAATAGTGTTAAAACTGATAAAACATATCGCAAGGGAGAACAAATACCAAATGGATATTATCCTATGGTGGTAATGGTTGTAATTAGAAATTCTAAAGGTGAATTTTTAATGCAAAAAAGAGTAAAGTCAAAAGGTGGCGATTGGGGTGTAACTGGCGGACATCCAAAATCTGGTGAAACACCTTTAGAAGGAATTATTACTGAAGTTAGAGAAGAATTAGGTTTAGATTTTTCAAATGAAAAATTTACTGAATATGATTCTGGTTGTGATGGTAATGATTGTTATAAAATGTATTTTGTAAATAAAGATGTAGATCTTAAAGATGTAAGAATTCAAGAAGATGAATTGTCAGAAGTTAAATGGTTTTCTATGGATGAGTTAAAACACATGGTAGCTATTAAAGAGTTAAATGAAAATCAAATATCATGTTTTGTTAAAGTATGTAATTTTTTAGAACAAAATAAATAAAGTGTGTTTGATATAATGGTTTATGTAAGTGGTGGTTTTTGTGAAATATGAGGATTTAAAAAAGAAATTTGAAATAAATAAAAAGGTAAAATTTAAATTATATAGTTTAGAATATATAATTGAAATGACTGATAATAATGTGGTAATATATCCTGAAATATATCCGCAAAGAAAATCAAAATATTTTTCACTTGATGCTGTTATGAGTTATTTTACAGTATATAATGAACCATTGATTGAAAACATTGACAGAATAAATATTATTGAATAAGGGGGATAAATGATTTTAAAAATAATAATAGGATTAGTATTAAGTGTACTAGTTCTTTTTTTGTATTCCTGTTGTATTGTTGCAAGTAGGGAAGATAAATATATAGGAGAATTAAATGAAGAATAAAATATTAAAAAATATCAATAAAAAGTTATCTGATTCAGATAATTTTTTTGATGGAGAAATTAATGAGATATTGAATATAGTTGATGATATATTAACTAAATGTAATATTGAAAATAATAATTTGAAGTTTATTGATAAAATAAT
>URUT01000057.1 GCA_900551105.1 uncultured Mycoplasmatota bacterium | reverse complement strand
ATATTGAGAAGAAAACATTAGAGTGGGATGAGATTACGAAGGATATGTAATCTTGTTATTATTAATTATTTGCCATTGTTAGTTTTAAAAATAATAGTAAATAGTTTAGGTTCTATATTTTGTAAATGGTTTTGACTGACGGGTGGGACTCCCTCATTATGCTCAATAAAAAAAAACACCAAATGGTGTTTGATTTTTCAATGGAGCCAACGTCGTAGGTATCTACAACTTTTTCCAATATACGAACTGATACATAAATACCAATCTCTATATAAATTATAACATATTTTTTTGATATTTGTTTACAATGATTAAAAAAAATGTAATATTTTGAATAAAATTATGTAAAATCAATGGCATTATATTTAAATATTTTTGAAAATATGTTATACTATAAGTAAAATAGGAGGTTCTAAAATGGATGAAGTTGAAAATAAAAAAATAATAATTGCAGAATTGTATCCCGTATTATTAAATTATCCTATGCTAGTAAAATATTTTGATTTAAATAGTGATAAATTGCTTGATGAAAAAATAAGAGTTTTAAAAGAAATACAAGCTGGAAAGCAGATAAGGGATATTCCTGATTTTTACGACATATTTGAATTGCTTCCTAATGATAATGTACATTATGATTAACAAAATTGAATCGGTTAATGAATAAAATAGTTATAAATAAAATATGTAAAACTTATTATAAAATAGGAGGTTTTTAAGATGAGTGAACATAAATTTGATTCAGAACATTTTAATGAAGTTATGGAAAAAATGAATAGAGAAATAAATGAATTTAGGGAAGATTTCTTGAAAGATAAAACCCCAGAAGAACAAGAACAAATTAAAATGGAATGGGGAAAAAATGATGAATTAGCACGTCAAAAAGCAGACCAAGAAATAAAAAAAGAAATGGATAAAATTGAGAAAAAATTTGAAAAAAGAAAGAAAAATGAAAGTGAGTTAATTTCAATTGAAGATATTAAACCTGGTCTTGATAAAATGATAAAAGATTTAGATGATAAATGGAATGAAGATTTACAATCTGCCATCGAAAGTTTATGCAAAGGTAAAACCGAAGAAGAAAAAGAAAAAATAATGAATGCCTTCAAAAATAGTTTTATGAATAATTAGGAGAAATAAATATGGAATTGTATGATGCAAAAACTATGCCACCTTCTAGGGAACCAAATCGTCGAATGGCTCAAGAAAGATATGCTAGAGGTGAACGATTTCCAACTTTGCTTGGTCGTGATCAAAGTAAGATAAAGAAAGAACTTGGTAAGTATCAATGTAAATCAAATTATTGTTATAGGGCGATATCTCAAGAAACTTATGAATTGTATAAAAAAACAGGCTTTATAAGCGATAACAGGCCAAATACAAAAGAATACATGGAGTCTGTTGATGAAAATGGGAAAGTTTTTAATAATAATTCTGGAATTGATTGGTTTCTAGGAGGTGCTGCTCCAGGAGGAGAATACGGAATGATTGTAATTGAATGTCCTGCAGATATGAATTATTTTCAACCGGCATTTGATAATGGATGTGATCTTACAATAGATCCAACTGTTAGACATATGAAATCATCTCCTAAAGAAAATCCAATTCCATTTTCTATGATAACTAACGTTTTTGATTATAATAAGATTAAAGAACAAGTAAAAGCTGAATTTGATGCTATAAGACAACAAGAAATGGCAAAAATGGCACAATTAAGACAACAACAATTAATTAGTTTAACTCAATCAACTCTTACTGATGATAATGTTGTTGGAAAAGTGAGGTAACTTCTATGGCATTAGATAGTATATATAAATTTAGAGAGGTTAAAAATCCTGCTGAAGTAAAGACACACCATGATGTAAAGGATATGAAAAGACTAATTGATTCATTACCAACAATGGATATGGATCAAGAGTGGGTTAAAGAACATGAAGTAAAAGAAAACAATTTTTCTACACCAACTCAAAAAAATGAAGATGAACAAGCAATAGATGATATTCTTGCTAGATTTAAAAGAATTAGAGAATCAAATAACGATATGAGATCACAAATGAGAAAGCAACAATTAACACCACTACAACAATTTCAAGAAACACAACAATGGGTTGATAGTATGACAGGAGGTAAATCTAGATGAGCGAAGAAATGAAAAATGCTTATAGGCAATTAGACATTAATGATAAAAGAAATCAATTAAGTGATGAATTGTTAATCATTTTTGAATTAATTAAAAGGTATGAGAATGCTAAAGGAATTAATCCTATTACACAAGTAAAGAATTATGATATCGTAAATGATAAAAATTTAAATGAAGATGAAATATTAACATTTTTCTATGAAGATGTTTATAATATACAACAAGAATTAATCACTTTATTAAATGTAGTTGAAAGGTAGGTTTTTAATATGCTAGTTAGTCCAGAAAGTTATAAAGAAATGTTAGAGGGTAGTAGTTTATATAAATTAGAACTAGAAAAAAATGAAATACAAGAGAGATTAAATAGTAGTAGCATTGACGAAAGTATAAAAAATATAGATAAACAATATTTAAAAATAGTTGAGGAATTAATATCAAAAGAAATTAATACTTCATCTAATAGAGAACCATTTAAATTATTTCAATTAAAGTACACTAAGCATCATTGGATGTCTGGTGAAATTGTTAATGGCTGTCCTATTACGACTTCAATCGAAATAAAACCAGAAATGTTAAGTGACAAATGGAAAGTTAAAATTATACATAAATATATGTTAGAAGATACCCATGAAGAAAAAGTTATAAGCAAACAATACGATTTACAAAATGAGAAAGCAATATTGGAAATATTAGGAAAAGAAGATTTAAGAGATCTAAAAAATAATTATTTTAGTGATGACAAAGTTCAAAAGTATTCGCATTGGGAATTAGAATATAATTATTATTTTAAAATTTCTGGCACCTTTGATCAAGTACCTGAAGAAGTAAAAAAAGTAATAAGTGTATTAAATTGTGAGAATATAATTAACGAATTATTGAAAAAAGTTGATGAAATAATTAAACCAATGCAAGATAAACAAAAATCATTATGTACAATAGCAGAAAGTATTTATAAGGAAATTGAAATGTTACCAATTAATTCTGAATTTAAGATAGCTCAATTTTTTAAAGATTATAATATTGAAGAAAATGATAAATTTGATTTGTGTAAACAAGTTATTTCATATTGTATAGTAAATAATGTTAAAATAATTGAAAAATTTCCTGATGCTGACCTAGGTTTACCATGGAATATTCCAAGAATTAAAAAGTAATTTTTAAAAAAAGAAATACTGATCTTTATGGTTGGTATTTTTTTATTCACTACAAGCCTAACTTTATTAGTCTTGTTAGTGCT
>URUT01000056.1 GCA_900551105.1 uncultured Mycoplasmatota bacterium | reverse complement strand
GTTCAATAATAATATAAAATTTTTACTATTTCTTTACATTTTTTATCACTTTCAGCCTATAGTCTTCCAGTGTCATTTATAGCCTACCGTCTATAAATGATATATCAACCATATCTATCATATATAAGCTATTAATACATACAAAAAGAAGTTACAATTAATGTAACCTCTATAAATAACATATAAAAAGGCTGCCTGAGAGGCAGTGTACTTAACATACATTTAGCATTTAGCTACCTGTCTCAGGTCTTACAAGAACATTCTATCATATTTTATTATAGTTGTCAAACAATTTTCTTTACATATTTTTAAGCAAAAAGAAGTTATAATTAATGCAACCTCTATAATTAAATACCTCTTCTATAATTAATAATCATATCGTTATCAGTGGGTACCTTAGAAATAAAATCAAATAACACTCCTGGTAAAGTACTTATAGGTACTTCTATAACCCCAGTAGCACCAGCACTATTCTCATTCACTTTATTAATACCAGGTAAATTATTAATCATTTCTATATTACAAAGTTTAGGAATAAAATACTCCATTCTAGCAATATCATCCTTTAATGAAATCTCTATTGTTAAAGCATGACCTCTATCTCTAACCATCATTATAAGTTTTTTATCATTTATAACTACCATATCAGTCCATCCACAATCTAAATCAAGTGGAAACAAATTAAATAACTGTTCAAATACAGGATTTCTTACTCCCCTTAAACTTATTGGATAATCATAATCATTATTCTTTTCATCCAATAATGGCATTGCTTGTAAAAACTCATCATTATTAATGATATAAGAATGAATAAAATGTAAAAGCTCATTAATCGAAAAAGCCATATCTACAGAACTAGTATTACCAGAAGTATAACCAACACATTCCCTTTTAACACTATCTATAAATGAAGGTTCCATATTACTAATACACTTTTGATAAAATAATTTTAATTTATTCATATCAAAACCACAACTATAAAAACCCTCTTTTATAATTCTTTCTACATAAGATATCCTATCAAAAACATTTGATCTCATTCCAAAAATATCTAATGCAACACATTTCAATTCATTAAATATATACATAAGTGAATCATTTAATTTATCTGTATACCTACTAACTGACACTTCATCAATATATTCACATATCTCCTGTGGAGCAATATCATATATCTCCTTCTTAATTCTAACATCCACTGAAAAGAAATGTTGTAATTTAATTAATTTTTCATCTTCCATATCATCACATCCTATATTAATATTAACAAATTTCTAACAAAAAGTCTATTAATATTAAAAGAAATTAAATTAAAATAACCAATACCTAAATGAATATTCCGCTATTTCTTTCATTATATCAAACATTTCTTCAGCACTCCATTTTTCTTCACGAAAATACATAGATACAGGAGAAAAACCACCATGTTCCCTATCATTATCTCTTTTATTTACATAAATTTTATTTATATCATAAAATTCATTTAAACACCAAACTTTAGATAATACAGTTAAACTATCCTCTGCAAAATCACATCCATGCCCAAAACAAACAAATGGAGTAATATTTTCATAATGCATGTATGTTTTAATAGCAGTTAAATTTTTTCCAAGTCTTTCTATTGCATTACCAGTAGCTTGCTTTTCCTTTCCTTCTTTTTCTCTTTCCTTATTAGTTCCTTGATGCTTAACTTCCGCTATTACTAATGGATATTTAATATTTTCTTTTTCATTAACTAAATATATAATTCCACCATCAGGAACAATAGTTCTTGTTTCATCATAAGCATAAAATTCAGTTCTAATATTTTTATTTCTAATAAAGTTAACCATATCACAAATTTTAATAGACTTAGCAAATTCTAAATGATAATTTTCATATTTAACATCCATTTCAAATCTTTTCTCTAAATAATCCATTACCATTTTAGCAGCAGCATATACTTCTTTATCATCATTTTTAGATAAAACATTTTTTGCTTTATGTTGTTCAGTCCTTTCTCTTAATAACTCATGTTGACTCATATCATTAAACCTCCTTATATTTATCTACTTCAACTAAGTATAAAAATTCTTTTACATGTATATCCCTATTATTCAAATTTCTAGATCCTCTAAAAGTATTATATTTTTTTTCCATAATTGTTACCTTACCAATTTTAGATAACATATTAATCATTTCTTCTTTTTTTATAAATCCCTCATTATTAAACGATATTAATAAATATTTAGCTTTAGCATTTTTACAAAGTTCTTCAAATGTTTTTAATGCTTCCCGTGATTGATTAAATTTTGATCTATTCCAATCTTTAGGAATACCAGATACTTTACTTATTTCTTTAGGTATTTCATATTTGTTAATTAAATTTAACATAAAATAGTTTGATCCATAAGGATGTTGATTATATGGTGGATCCATATAAATCAAATCAACTAAATCTAATTTTTTTACTAATTCATTAGCATCTTCTTTATATACCTCAACATCACAGTTATAATTACTAAATACTGGAAATGGCAAATCAATATCTCTTTTTATTCTTGATAAAGCATTTTCATCATTACCACCAAATTGACCAATACCAGTTTTACTATTTTTATAAAACCCCTTAAAAACTCCTGAAGTATTATTTTTAACAGAAGCCTCAGTTAAAAGAGGAGCTAAAAAATATATTCTATATCGTTCTGGTACATTTTCAATTAATTGTCTAGCAGTATCTATATATTTAGCATTTCTTGTTGTATAAAAACATCTTTCCCCCAATTTTATATTATTTATATCTTTTGGAGCATACATTTCGGAAATAATACCATCATTTAATTCACCATCTAAATTTTCTTTTAAATAATTATACCATGAAATAAGTTCATCCATATCAATATCATTTTTATTACTCAAATAACATTTATTTAATACATAAGAATAATCTTCTAAATCATTAGCAATAATTTTTGATGAATGTTGTTTCATATATCTTGATACAATTCCTGAACCAGAAAAAATATCAACAACATCTAATTTTTCTTTTTTTAATTTTTTTTTAACAATAGCAACTGCATCACCAATAAACCCTAATAATGAACGTTTATTTCCTATATATGTAATAATTTGACTTGTTAAAAACATTTCATTTTCAAAGTTAATTTCTCTTTTTTTATTCACGTTACTACCTCCATATACATTGTACCAAATTTTTAATAAAAAGTCATTAGTTTATTTTTAATTAATACAAAAAGAAGTTACAATTAATGTAACCTCTTTAAAATTATCTCTTACTAAATTGAGGAGCTCTTCTTGCACCTTTAAGACCATATTTCTTTCTTTCTTTAACTCTAGGATCTCTAGTTATAAATCCATTAGCTTTAAGAATCTTTCTATATGAATCTTCGCTTCCTTCATTATCTTCATCATAAACTAGTAATGCTCTTGTAATACCAAGTCTGATAGCACCTGTTTGACCAGAAAATCCACCACCAATAACTTCTGCATTAACATCAAATGTGTTTTCGTTATTAGTTACTA
>URUT01000055.1 GCA_900551105.1 uncultured Mycoplasmatota bacterium | reverse complement strand
AAGATAATGAAATTGACGAATTAAAAGAAGAAAATAATTCTTTATTTGCAGAACTCAACTATTTTAAAAATAAATTCATAAGACTTATTCAATTTATAAAAAACAGATTATTTAATAGAAAAGATAGAGATAAATATCGTGATTTTTCAAAAGATTTATACGAACATGGTGTTATTGAGGATGATACAATTAAAGAATTAAATGAAACTTATAAATTCAGTAAAGAACACGATTCAATTAAAGAAAAAGATGATTATGATATAGAAATATAGTATGGATAACAAAAAAAGGTTGTATCAATTTTTGTAATACAACCTTTTTTTGTAAATGATATAATAATTTTAATTAAACTGAACTTGCTAACATTATTGGTGATGTTTTCTTAATTTTAAATATTATTCTTGAAAATGACAATATTATAATAAAACTAGCGACACCATATATTAATAATACTCCACTAAAATTAATAAAATCTGTATTTGATAGTATTTTTAATTTGTCAATTATAATTAAAAATACTTTTGAAACAAATATACTAAATATATACGTTAATGAATATAACAAATACAATAATGATGTTAATATAATAACAATTTTTTTATCGCTAAAGCCTATTAATTTTAATAATGCCACATCTTTTTCAACCGAGTATATAAAATTTAACGAAAAGTTAAAAATTAAAATGATTATTAACACTATACAGATAATTAATACTCCTTTTAATACCACATTGATAGTATGAAAGTTATTATCATTAAAAGGTTGCGTTGAAAAAACAGTTATTTCGTTTTTATAAGATTGATGAAATTCTTCAACATTATAACTTTCTTTAAAAATTAGAATGTATTCATTGTTTTCTTTATTTATACTTATGATTTTTTTATTGTTTGAAAGAGTATTAGTATCATAATCATTTTTAAAAGTAACTATTGCAGTTCTATATTCCTCTTTTTCTTTTTCTTTTTGATAATTTTTTATTGAACTCATATATAAACAACAAAATATTAAAACAGAGCTAAATAATAATGTAAAGACTATTATTTGTTTATATATACTTTTATTATAAAATACTTTTAACCATATCATAACTATTCTCCCATTAAAAGAATAAGAGACTTGCTTTTTTTAATCTTTTTTAGCAATACCATTATCATAAAATATGCTAACAATAATAAAAATATATAATAGGTTAACATTTCTTTTAATGATAATCTTATTGTTAAAACACTATAATTAGGATCGTTAGCCATTATACTATTTGCAATAGCGAGTAAACAAAGGGAAATAATAGTTGCTATTATCAACGATATCGTAAACAATATAAAATACTGAATCGTATAGATTTTTTTAATATCTTTAAAATCATAACCCAATATTTGATAAAGAGCTATATCCTTTTTAGACTCAGATAATGTTATTCTTATAAAATAGAACATGCATACTATAGATGTTAAAATAATTATTATCGTAGCGACATAAATAATTTTAAAAATTGTTTCATAGGAACTTAAATCAACTTCTGGAATGTATGTTTTATATCCAATATTTTCAATCTTATTTCTAACTTCATCTACAT
This sequence comes from uncultured Mycoplasmatota bacterium, assembly GCA_900551105.1. Classification (GTDB taxonomy): domain Bacteria; phylum Bacillota_I; class Bacilli_A; order RF39; family UBA660; genus CAG-533. Next base: position 2,258 of record URUT01000055.1, on the reverse strand, counting down.
TCTTGTGATTATCAACTAAAACTAAGACTTCTAAATCGTCGTATTTTACCCTTGAATTTAAAAATTCATCACTATATACAATTTCAGATTCTTTTAAAGTCTCATTAAAAAGTTCAATGCTAATAAAACATTTATTATAGCCAATTAACTCTTTTTCAGAATCAAAAGTTCCTACTAATTTTAAATCATAATCATATGTATTAAGAACTTTTCTCTCAGTTTCAGAAACAACATAAATTTTTTTAAATTGCATATGTAATATATCACCAATTTTGTCATTCATTTTTACATATTTATTTTTATCATGTTCGCTGGTCCAATCGCCACCAATCATATAATTTGGACAAACAATATCATATTTATCTTTAATATCTTTACCTTTTAGAATTTTATAATCAAATCCATCAAAATTCCCATAAAATTCAACATCTTCATTATTTAAACTTGCTTGTACTTTAAGTTCTGTATTATCTTTAAAAATATTACTTATATGTTTATCATTTAATTTATTTAAATCTGCTAACACCTCGCTATAATTTTTATTTTCAGTGTTTATCTGTATTAATTTAAAATTATAATCTTTATTAAGCCAATCATCCATAAAGTTATAAAAAGAATTTTTAAATGAAAAAAAACTACATATCAAAATCATAAAAAGTATAATAATAAACAAGGTAAGTTTTGATTTAAACTTTTTCTCTTTTATATTAGTTAATGCTAATTTTAATATATAAGAAAGTTTCATATTTTTTCCTCGCTTATTTTACCATCATTTATTTTATATAAAATATCAGCATAATTTTTTATAATTGGATTGTGGCTAACCACAATAACAATTTTACCTTGTTTACTTATTTCTTTTAAAATTTTTAATACTTCTAATTCATTAGAGGAATCCAAATTTCCCGTTGGCTCATCTGCAATGATAATATCAGGGTTATTAATTAAGGCTCTTGCAATAGCAACTCTTTGCTGTTCTCCACCTGATAAAGATGATGGCTTATGTTCTCTTCTATCAATTATTTCTAGTTTTTTCATTATATTTAAAGCTCTATTTTTTCTTTTAGTATCGTCCATCTTATCATTAATGTATGTAGGTAAAATAATATTTTCGTAAGCAGTTAAGTTTTTATTTAGATAAAACGACTGAAAAACAAAGCCTATATTTAAGCCTCTAATCCTTGATTTCGTTTTATCATTTAATTGCTTTACATTTGTATTATTTAGATAATAATCGCCATCATCAAAATTATCTAAAAGACCTAAAATATTCACTAGTGTGCTTTTCCCACTTCCACTTCTTCCCATAATTGCATAAAATTTTCCTTTTTCAAAACTAACAGAAATATTTTTTAATATTTGTAATTTTCCATAAGAAGTATTATAAGATTTATTTACATTAATTAATTTCATTTCTTGCCTCCTCACTAATTAAAAAGAAAAGGGCATTTTGCCCTTTAATAATTTTAAAAATCCTGAGCATTAACTCTATATGTACCTGAATTAGAATAATGTGTTTCATTTTTTATATAATGTCTAAATGTACCATAACCGACATTTCCATAATTTGTTGCATTATAATAGCCTACTTTAGGTGTAGAAACTGTAACAGGGTTTTTTAAGTTTGAATAAATTCCCAAAAATCCTTTTTTCTTTCCAGTTATTACTAGTTTGCAAAAGTTACAATAACTTCCATCGCCACCACTGTCAGCTAGCATATTTGAAACAGTAAAGTTTGAATTTTGGTATTTATAGCCATCATTTTCTTTGGTAGTTAATTCCATATATTGTTGCGTTTGACTTGCGGTTGTTCCTATAGTATAAGCTGCAAAATACTGTTGTTGAGTATCTGCTAGTACAATAATAGTTGGAATTGCCAACAATGCTATTCCCAACAAACTAAGAATTTTTTTCTTTTCCATTATATCATTACTCCTTTCTTCATTCTTATAATAAATGATGTTTCATACCTGCAGTTATAAAACATCCTTATTACCATATTTAATTACCAAGTTCCAGTCCAAATAGCTTTTGCCACTCCAATTTCATCATAGTAATTCAAATATTGTGATGAAATATGTATACCATTGGAATAAATATTATATGTATTTGCATTATTTAAACTAATATTTTTTGTATTATGTGAATAGTCACCATATGCTTCTAAGCGAGTTAACGTACTAGATGCAACTTTTTTTGATATGATAATTTGTCAAATCAAACGCAACATTCACATAAATACTCATTAAATAATTCTT
>URUT01000054.1 GCA_900551105.1 uncultured Mycoplasmatota bacterium | reverse complement strand
ACCATATACTTACCTTTTAATGTGCTCAATCCTTCACTATATTTTACCTTCTTTGGATTTTCTATTGTATATGTTCCATCATCATTTACTTTATATGTATCACCGTATGTATAATACGCATCAGCATCGAAATTCCATGATGGATAGGTGTCATTTATACTATAACTTGTCGCAGCACCTGGCGGCGTTAATGTTTCTCTTAATTCATTATCTCTTCTTATTGCTGCAAGCAGTGTTCCATCTTTAGCACTATTCCATCCGTTTGGTACAGAATCTTTTATTTCATCAGTTGTTATCTCTATTAAGCCACCAAATATTTTATTTTTATCAGCATCTTGTGATATATGATTATCGGGGAAATATATATTTAATGTATATGTATGAACAACGTTTTCTCCTGGCATAAAATATCCACTACCTAAGATAGTGCCTGTTGTATTTGCTCCTGTTGGGATCTCTTGCCATGTTTCTATATTTACTACTTTTCCATTATCACTATCTTCTTTGCTTCCAATAAGTGTATATTTTAGTGCTCCACTCGAAAACTGATTTTGGGGTATTACTAATTTTATATTATATGGCATTTTCATATTTTTTGAGGCATCAGTAGTATTAGTTCCAGTTAATGTAAATGTTTTTACGCCTACCGGTTCATATTCACTTTGGTCACAATAATATGCTCCTACTTGTTTAGTACACTCATTTTTTGCTGGTGTTGGTTGCACGTTCTCTGAAATTTGGACACTATTAGTATTTGCAAACTTTATTTTTAGCTGACCTGCTCCTACTTTTAAAGTTGCTTCTGTTTCACCTGTGCTCATACCTGCTGTAAAATAAGCATAAGTTCCGCCTATTACTGCAACAATTAAAGTTACTAGCAGCATTATTACGTAAGCTATTTTATTTTTTTCTTCCACTAGGATCATCTACTTTCCTTTCTATTGTATTATATTTTTATTTTTTATGCAATAAAAAGAACTTCATAAGAAGCTCTTAAAATAAACTTAACTGACTAGATTCAGGCATAGCATCTAAAACGTTCATGCTCCTTAAACGTTCTATGAGACTGGCACTTACTTTTCCTCTTACTTGTAGGTCTTCTACGCTAACGAATTTACCATTTTCTCTTTCTTTGACAATGGTTTTTGCTACTGTTTCACCTAGTCCATCTACGGATGCAAATGGTGGTCTTATTGAGGTTTCATCATAAACTCCCCATACGGTGGCATTACTATCATATAGGTCAATTGGTAAGAATTTAATTCCTCTTGCTGATGCTTCTAAGCATACTTTTAAACATTCTAGTAAGCCTTGGTCTTTGTTGGTTGCATCAAATCCTTTTGCATTAATTTCTTCTACTTTCTTTTTAATTGCGTCATAGCCTTTACTCATTGTTTCTACGTCAAAGTCAGTTGCTTTACTGGTTAGCCAAGATGCGTAGAAGTATACTGGCATGTGGACTTTAAACCAAGCAATGCGGAATGCGGAAATTACGTAAGCTGCTGCGTGGGCTTTAGGGAACATGTATTTGATTTTGTGGCAGCTTTCAATGTACCAATCAGGGATGTTATTGTCAATCATTATTTGTTTAAAGTTTTCCCAGTTTTCTTTTTCTTTTGGTTTACTGGCTTTGCCTTTACGTACGAATTCCATGATTTTGAAGGCTTTAATTGGTTCTACACCTTCTTTCATTAGGTAAACCATGATGTCATCACGACAACCAATTGTTTCTTTAAATGGTACTTTAATGTTGCCATTTTCATCAGGTGTACATAAATCACGGGCATTTCCTAGCCATACATCAGTACCGTGTGATAGACCAGCTATTTTAATAAGTTCGGCAAAGGTTGTTGGTTTAATTTCGTCTACCATCCCAACTGTAAATTTAGTTCCAAATTCAGGAATTCCAAGGGTTCCAGTTGGACACATTATTTGTTCGTTAGTAACGCCTAGTGCTTTGGTTGATGAGAAAATACTCATAGTTTCTTTATCGTCAAGTGGTACTTTACTTACGTCCATTTTGGTAAGGTCTTGAATCATACGTAGCTGGGTTGGGTCGGAGTGTCCTAAAATGTCTAGTTTTAATAAACATTCTTCTATTGAGTGGTAACCAAAGTGAGTGGTTCGCCATGGACTGGTGGCGTCGTCTGCTGGAAACTGAAATGGTGTAAAGTCATATACTTCTTTGTAGTCTGGTACTACGACGATACCACCTGGATGCTGACCAGTTGTTCTTTTGACACCAGTACAACCTAGAGCTAGTCTTTCTATTTCAGCGTTTCTTAGGGTTATTCCTTTTTCTTCAGCGTAGCCTCTTACAAAACCGAAGGCTGTTTTTTCGGCAACAGTACCGATGGTTCCAGCGCGATATACATTGTCTACTCCGAATAGGACTTTAGTGTATTCATGGGCACTTGCTTGGTTAAGATCTGAGAAGTTTAAGTCAATATCCGGGACTTTGTCGGCGTTAAATCCTAGGAAGGTTGCGAATGGCATGTCATGACCATCTTTGTATAGTTTTTCGCCACATTCGCAGATTCTATCAGGAAGGTCAATTCCGCAAGTATAATCTAAGCTTAGATCTTTACCGTTTTCATCTTCAAAATAACTTTTCTTACATTTTAAACAGCGATAATGAGCTGGTAATGGGTTTACTTCGGTGATTCCCATCATGGTTGCTACGAATGATGAACCTACTGAACCACGAGATCCAACTAGAAATCCTTCATCGTTTGAGTGTTTAACTAGTCTTTGAGCAATTAGGTAAATTGGGTCAAAGCCACCACCAATGATACCGCCTAGACTTTTCTTTAGTTTTTTATCTAGGGCTTCGTCGGTCATTTCACCGTCTTCTTCTTGCCATTTTGCTTTAATACCTTCTTTAATTAATGATTTAACAGCATCTATTCCTTCATAGATAACTTTATGAACTGCGTTAAAGATTTTTCTTTCTAACTCAGGGTCATTTTCATCAGTTTCTTTTAGAATATTTTCTTTACAAGTTTTATAGACGATGTCGCCATATAGTTCTTTACCAATACGTTCTTCTATAATTAAAGGCAGATTTTCACCATACCAAGAGGTTGCACGGTCGTATACAAGGTCAGTTACAACTCTTGGACAGTCTAAGTAGTGAGTTCCATCATCTGATTTTACTCTTGGAGAAAATGGGGTTCCGCCAGTATCTGGGATTACTTCAAATTCTTCAATCATGTCGGCTATTTTATTAGTATTTGTTATGACTATTTCTTTTCTTAAATCTTCATCTAAAAAGTTAAAGTCTTCTAACATTTCATTTGTAGTTCTAAAGTGCATTGATGGAATTTCGGTGATGTTTGATTTAGCTAGTGGATGTCTACCACCACCGGGAACTTTTTGATTAATAATTATTTCACGGTAGATTTTGTCTTCTCTAAAGAAGTGATGAACGTCACCGGTAGCAACAATGATTTTGCCAGCTTCTTTTGTGGTTTTAACAATTTTAGTTAAATGGTTTAATAGTTCGGCGGTACTTCCAAAGTCGCTTGTTTGTAATAGATGCCCGTAAACTTCCGGACTTTGCACTTCTACGTAGTCATAGAAATTAATAATGTTTGTTAGTTCTTCACTGTCTTTACTTTTAGCTTCTCTAAATACTTCAGATTCAGCACAGCCACTACCAATAAGTAGGCCTTCTCTTAGTTCATTTAGTTTGCTACGCGGAATTCTTGGAGTTTTATAGATGTATGTGGTGTTTGCTAGAGAAACAATTTTGAATAGATTTTTTAGTCCAGTTTTATTTTTTACAAGGACGTTAAAGTGATAGGTACGACCAAATTTATGAATTTCATTTTTAGGTACAAGATTTTCTAAGTCAGAGATAAGTTTAAAATTTTGATTAGATAGTCTTTTTAGCATTTTATAAAATACTAGAGCAGTTCCTTCAGCATCATAGTCGGCACGGTGGTGAGCATCTTCGTCAAAAGCTACGTCATATCTTTTTACTAGGGCTGATAGACTGTGTCTTGAATGTTCTTGGTCTAGAGCACGTGATAATTCTAGAGTGTCTATTACGGTGTTTTTAAATTCGCCTAATCCATATTTTTTCATGGCCATTTCAATAAATGAAATATCAAATTTTGCATTGTGAGCTACCATTGGCGCATCGCCAGTCCATTCTAAGAATTTTTTGGTAACGGTTTCTTCATCTTCTTTGCCTTTTAACATTTCGTCAGTAATGTGAGTTATTTCAGTTATTTTAGTGGGTAGTGGACAGTGTGGATCAATTAGTTCATCAAATCTATCAATGATTTCCCCATTTTGAATTTTTACAGCACCAATTTCAATCATTTGGTCTTTGCCACCTGCATTAAAACCTGTGGTTTCGGTATCAAATACGACATAGCATGAGTCAATTAAATTTTCTTTTGATGGTCTTACAACTATATTTACGGTATCATCAACTAGAGTTAATTCGGTTCCAAAGATACCTTTAAATCTTTTGCTTGGGTCTTCTACTTTCTTATTATGATTTTTGATTATTTCGTAGATTATGGGAAATGCTTGACAGCCGTTATGGTCAGTTACTGCGACAGCTTTATAGCCGGCATTTATTAGATTGGTGATAAGTTCACATGAGTGTTTATCTAGGTCAAATTTGGTTACCGCATCCATTTGGCTCATCATGGTATGGGCATGAAGTTCTACTCTCTTTTCTTCAGCATCATCTACAAATTTTACAGTTTTATCTTCGATTTCTTCTATGTCGCGAACGTTAAAGACTAAGTCTTTGGCAAAGGTATCGTTTTTAATATATCCTCTAAATTTATACCACTTACCTTCTTTTAGGCCACCTTTATATTTATTGAATTCTTCTTCGTCTCTTGAAAAGATTTTGGCAAGAATACTGTCGGTTTTATCAGAGATTTTTAAAGTTAGTATGCGGAAGTTACTTTTATTAGATACAAATTCTTCTATACCAAATATGTAGGCTTCAACAGTGATATTGTTTTCTTCACCAAAGATATCTTTTATTTGGGTAATTGTTTTACTTTTGATCGGTTCACCAACAATTACTTTAAATTTTGGTTCTTCTTTTACGATGATGTCTTCTCTTTTTTGTTTAATTTCTTCTTTGACTTTGGTTCTTTCTTCGTCATCTATAATTGGTGAGATACTATAATCTTTTAAGCCAGCATTATTCATAAAGTTTAGAATACTTTTGCTGTGAAAGTCTAGTAAATCTTTTTCTATGGGGCTTGTTACTTTTAGAGAAATATCGTGATCATTTACGGTAATTTTAGTGTCTAGTAAACTTATTAGTGATGGATTTTCTTTAGTTAATATTTCAAGATAGAATTTAAAATAATTAGTAATATCATCTTCGCTTACGGTATCACAGTTTATTAATATGGAAATATCAAACACTTCTTCTAAGCCTTCGTGAGCTAAATTTATTAAATCGTAAAGGGCCTTAATATCGCTTATGGGAGTATTGGTTTTTAGGTAAACAGTCCATGTTTGTTTCTTGTTATTTACCACTACTTTTTCTACTGATACATCTTTAAATGCTTCCTTTTGGGTAAATTCTATTTTGTTAAAAAATCTTTCTAATGCACTGTTCATATACTCCTCCATTTACTTCTTTTATAATTATAACTTATCTATATAGAAAAAAAAATACTTCTAGAGTACTTTTTTTAAATTAACAACCGATGCCTTTTAAGGGCGCTATGGAAGTGGTTTTGATAGTCTTTGGTGCGCTTACTTCTGTATGATTAAATGTGTGAATGATTAACATAAGTAAGATGACAATTAGTAAGACAATTGCACTTATGAGATAAGTTAATTTTTTTATATTTTTCATAAATACCACGATATAATTATAACGTATTTCTAAATATTTACAAGTATTAATA
>URUT01000053.1 GCA_900551105.1 uncultured Mycoplasmatota bacterium | reverse complement strand
TATAATGAGGAGCACGAATAGAACCTTGACGAGCATTACCAGTACCTTTTTGTTTATAAGGTTTTCTACCACCACCAGATACCTCTGCTCTTGTTTTAGTCTTTTGAGTTCCTTGTCTTAAACTAGCAAGTTGTAAATCAATTGCTTTCTTTAAAACTATTTCATTTACTTCACTGCCAAATACTTTAGCATCTAAAGTAATATCTTTTACTTTTTCGCCTTTAAGGTTAATAACATTTACTTTTCCCATTATTATGCCTCCTTGCTTTCTGAAGCAACTTCAGTTTCAGCATTTTCTGGTTTGGCTTCTTCTGAAACTTCTTGTACTTCTTCTGCTGCTGGCTCTTCATAAGAAACTAATTCAAATGTTTCTTTCTTACCACCCTTAACAGCTTCTTTAATTAAAACTAATGAATTTTTAGCTCCTGGAATATTTCCACTAACTAAAATATAGTTGTCTTCTAAATTAACATCAACAATTGAAAGATTTTGAATAGTAACAGTATCAACACCCATGTGTCCAGATAAAACTTTACCCTTCATAACTCTCATTGGTCTCATAGTACCCATTGATCCTGGTCTTCTATGATATCTTGAACCGTGTGTCTTTGGTCCTTCACTTTGGTTATTACGAACAATTACACCTGTATAACCATGTCCTTTAGTAGTTCCGGTAACATCTACCTTTTCTCCTACTTCAAAAATGTCTGCTTTAATAGTACTTCCTAGTTCATAATTAGATACATCAGATACTCTGATCTCTTTTAAGAAGCGCTTAGGATTGACATTAGCCTTTTTAGCATGACCAATTTCTGCTTTAGTTGCACGTTTTACTTTTTTATCAGTAACACCTAATTGAATAGCATCATAACCATCAGTAGCTTTTGTCTTAACTTGCATAACTACGTTAGGTTCAGTACTAACAACTGTAACAGGAACAATCTTGCCGTTTTTCGTAAATACTTCGGTCATTCCGATTTTACGACCTAAGATTCCTTTCATCTTTCTTTCCTCCTACTTTTATTTTGTTTGAATTTCGATGTCAACACCACTTGGAATATCTAAGTGAGTTAAAGCATCCATTGTATCCTTACTAGGATCCTTAATATCAATAAGTCTTTTATGTGTACGCATTTCAAATTGTTCACGAGCATCCTTATATTTATGTACAGCTCTTAAAACAGTAATCTTTTGAATCTCTGTTGGAAGAGGTACAGGTCCAGAAATAACTCCGCCAGTTCTCTTAACTGTATCAACAATCTTAATTGCTGCAGCATCCAAAACCCTATGATCATAAGCTTTTAGTTTGATTCTTACTTTTGACATGTAAATGTCCTCCCTTCGTTCATATCTAGTATAAACATGGCTCCGTAACAAATTACCCAATAAACTAGCATTTGTTATTAGCAACATCACCTAGTGTATCAGCAACCTCGCACATCTAAGCCAGTCAAACCAAGGTAAATTATACCAATATATTCTATGATTTGCAAGCAAAAATACGAAAAAAACTCAAAATTATTTTAAATACTATAAAATTTAGATTAACACTATTTATCACTTTTTAAATTTACCACAAATAATTTTACACTATTTTGAGTATACTAATATTGACAATCACCATCAGAAATGGTACTATTGTCACATAAGAACTCTGTTCAATCCGAAGCTTCGCGTTTAGTACGTGAAAGGTAAATGTAGGAAGAATGGAGTTTTTTATTTTGAATTTTTAGTTAATGATGAATCAAATACACTATTTTTTGATTAAAGCACCAATATTAAAATTAGGATAAATACCTTTTATATTTCTTAATATATTTTTATATAATTTTTCTTTTGCAATGGTTCTTTTTCCTCTCCTATTACTACCAGGTAATTTATCAAAATATAACTTTAATACCACTTGATCATTTTCATTTGGATTGCAATAGTCTATTCCAAATGCATGTTTAATAAATTGATAATATAAAAGAAAATACTCTTTTTCTTCATGTTCTCTAGTTAAATTTTGTGGAACTAAAGCATTTTGTCTAAACATTATTCTTATTTTAATTTTATTTAGTTTAACAAATTCAAAAAAGTAATCAATCAATGCTAAATATTTATCTAAATATTGTTCAGTTACTTTTGTCCACTTAACTTCTTGAAATAAATCCAGTTCTTCTTTTTTAGCATTTAATTCACTATTAATCTTTTATTCTTTATCAAAAAAGTTATGAACAAAAAGTCATAACTTAATTAGCCTGCGTCTTATGCTTAAAAAATCCCTTATAACTAATAACACTTCTGTAATACTTATCTCTATCATTATTATATAAATTATTTAAATGCTTCCTAATCTTCCTATAAGTTCCATTATTTATTCTAACTACTAGCCCATCAAATGTTTTATAAGTATAACCTAAAAAACTAAATCCCCTAGAAAGTCTATATATCCCACTCTTCTTATTAAACGTAAGCCCATATTCTAAAACCTTACTACTAACCATCTCAAAAACATGCTTCAAAAACTTTTCATCATAATCCAAAATAATCAAATCATCCATATACCTAACATAATACTTGCAACCCAAATCCTCTTTAATAAAATGATCTAACTCATTTAAATAATAAACCGCAAGTATCTGACTAGTCATATTACCAATTCCAAGCCCCTTACCAGCAAAATAAAGAGGAATCTCCCTAAGTTCTTTGATCTTCTTATTCTTCTCACCAGCACTAATCTTCAACTTACTGACTCTCTTAATTTCTTCATTTCTTACGCGGTCAATTTTTTTATTAACATACTCTTCGTTAGTACTATCAATAACCTTATAAATCAAATCTAAAGCAAACTTATCCTTAATATCTTTTCTAAGCATTTTCTTTAAAATATCATGATTAATATTATAAAAATACTTTTTAACATCCATCTTAAGAACATATACCTTATCATGCTTTAGCCTCAAAGTATTTATATACTTGCGTAGCAACTTATTAGCAAGACCGCTACCCCTATTTTTCCTAGTTGCAACATTACTATCAATCAACTTTTTAGAAAGTGCAGGAAGTAAAATACAATCACAAATTAAATGATTAACAATCTTATCCTTAATATTCTCACTCATAATTAACCTATACTTAGGCTCACTAATAATAAAAATATTATATCTACTAAGTTCATACTTATTCAAATACAAATCACAAAATATTCTATATAAATACAAACACCTATATCTATCAAAATTACTAACAATTCTCTTATTCCTACAATTTGATCTAACTACTTTATACGCTTTATTAATATTATCTAAATCAAGAAGCTTTGGATATAAATAACTAGCACGCTTTATTTCATCCACCCTCTAACCATTGCTTCAATCAAAGAAAGTAACCTAATCGCACTACTATATCTTCTCTTAATCAAAATATTCAAATCATATAAATAACCAATTAAAAAATCAATAAAACTTATATTACAAAGAGCCTCCATTTGATACTTTCTTCTTACATTACCATCACTATTACTAGCTTTAACGATATTTGTATAAAGACTCTTACACTCATCAAAAAGTAATATCTTTAAATGTTTTCTATCCTTAGGAAAATTAGTATACACATAGGCATCTATATAAACAAACAGCTTTTTAACCTCACTAAGTAATCTAAAACTATCTACTACACTAACATACTTATTTTCCATCAAGAGTATCCCTTAAATTTATTAATACATTTAAAGCATCCCTAGGCTCTAATTTATCTATATTAAGTTTTTTTAAAACATTTATAACTATTTTCTCAGGAGTAACATCTCCTTCAATTATCATAATATTTTCTTTATTAAACAAATACAAATACTTCTCTAATGACTTAACTGGAAAACCACACTTAACACTATTTCCAAATGAAGTTAAAGTAAAATTATATTTCAAACTAAAATATTCAGCATCTTCTGCTATAAAATAATAAAATACACCCCCTTTAAACAAGTAATACTTATTAGGATCACTTGTCTTATAATGATTATAAATATTTAATTGCTTACCCATAATACATCCTCCTTCTGTAAACAATATAAAAAGCACGCAATTAAGCGTGCTTCTATAATATATTAAGTACATTATAACTCACTTTCGGGGTGTAATCGTCCTACTAACAAATTATAACTCCTAATATATGCTTTGAAGATCACCTGTACTAGCGTAACCCAAAGGAATATGCTTGTTTCTCTATCAAGTAGTCTTGCTCCACTATAGACATTGCCATGAGCTCAACAGTATTTTTTATTTAAGAGAAATTAAGGCCGAGCCCCGTTGTTGTTGTTAACGTTGTCGTTGTCAAGGTTGCTGTTGTTGCCATTAACATCCCAAACGTTAGCGTTGTTGCCATTAAAGTCGTTCGGAGACAAAGCCCACCAAAAGAAAAGGATATGGCAGAAAAAGGCTGTGCACTTAAATAGCATAATTCCTACTATAAATCTATAAAAACTAATATAGTTATAGCCGCACACTTATATAAATTAATAAGCCCTTTTGCGTATGCAAGCATTCGCAAAAGATAATCTACTAGTGGCAACTGCTCCTGCTCCAAGCGGAAAATCCGCAAGAAGCAGTTGCCACTTCACGACCAAAACCCCAAGAAATAATCTTTTTATTAACTCGCTCTCTAGCTTTGTCCCTCAAAAGGTTTTTCGGGACAAGAGACGTCAAACGATTTAACAGTACCACTATGTTTTTTACTCAACCAAACTACTCTACAACATAAGGGTTTGTTCTTGTCCCTTTTCCAGATGCAATCGGTACTGTTGACTTAAGTGATAGAGAAGGCCGAGCCCCGTCGTCGTTGCTAACGATGCCGCTGACAAGGTCGCTGTCGTTGCCATTAACAACCCAAACGAGAGCGCCGAGGCCACCAAAGCCGCTCGGAGACAAAGCCCACCAAAAGCCGTTCTCGGTATTTTTTAATAAATAATAACTATAATTAACATTTCCACCACCAGCATATACTACCTCATCTGCAGTAAGTAATCCGATCTTTTTATCTAAATCTCCATTACCATTTATTTTATCACTTACAGTATATTTAGAAAGTTTACCACCAAGATTATCATTTGGACATATTAATGATGGGCTATCACCTAACGGTATAGCGATTTCAGCATCTACTATCCTTCGTGTAGTTCCATAAAAATTTACATTTAATCCATATCCATAATTAGTTCCAAGGTTACTCCAACCAAAAGGATTGAATGACGTATCATTTACTGTACTCTTATCATTACACCATATCGTATCAGCTACATAACTATCATAATTAGCTATGTTATTATCATACCATTCTTCTAAATACTTTAATATCGTACTTTTATTAATATTAGCATGAGCATTAGCATATGATGTTGAAGCAGTCCACGTGCCTCCAGCACTGGTACAAGCGCTTTGATTAGCGGATGTCCCATCGGAGCATCCGACATTACCATACATTAATCCAACAAATGCATTATCGCCATAAGCATAATTGAACATACTAGAATCTGTAATTGCTGCATCACCACTGTCGTTAGCTTCTGCACACGGATTAGTATTTCCATCCGTATTCTTATTGAAAAGTGCTAACTTTATTGAACCATCGCCAGTTACTCTCACTATTCGCCAGCATTTATTAGCAAACTCTACATAATTGTTTTCTACTGCTCCTCTAAAATAATAGCTCGTACCATAATCATCGGCTGCACTTGCCATAACTGCTTCAGTCTCTTCAGGAAATGTTTTCATTCCACCAGATATTTTACTATATGTAAATCCTTCTGCACTAGTTTCTCTTATCATAAGAAGTTGTTTTCTATTTGTGGTTTCAAGAAGTTCATCAGTATTAGATAGTACATCAGAGTAATCATACGCTGAACTAACCATATACTTACCTTTTAATGTGCTCAATCCTTCACTATATTTTACCTTCTTTG
>URUT01000052.1 GCA_900551105.1 uncultured Mycoplasmatota bacterium | reverse complement strand
ATTATGAGTTTAAATCCACGTTTTGACAACTAGGAGGTCATTTCATATTATCTATATTATTTGGCGCTTACTAATTAATAAATAGATATTATGTTTTTATTCTGTATTGATGTAAATATACTTTATAAGAATAAACTTTTTAAGTTACGAGTCTTATTCAGAAAGCATAAAATAAATAATAATACTGATGCAATTATTATTTACAAATTTTACAGATGTATTACAATTCTGAATGTCTTGTAGAATGTTTCTAAAGTCTTCTTCAATTTCTTTTTCAATATTTACTAATTCATTTTTCTTACATTTTATTATAGTTGAAACAATAATTTGGTGTCCAATTTTTTGTGATTTAATAATAATATTTCGTTCATTTTCAGGTATAAATTGATTTAGTATAATACCATAATCTAATATTTTTGAAAATATTTCTGTTTGAATTTCCAAAGCAAGAAATGAAAAATCATTATATTTTATTGTGCTAATAAAATTAATTTTATTTTTTTCTAGCTCTTCTAATTTGCTATTTACTGCATAATTCAAAGCAAGGGAATTTGTATATATTGAATTGAATCTTTTAAAAGTAGTTTCTGTCATTTTATCCAATTCTTTTTTTACATCTTCTTTATTATCTTCATCAACATAAGATTTTAATTTATAACATTGATGCAACAAATCATGTAAAAAAAAGAAGTTGTTATTATAACGGCTTTTTAAAAGATCATATTTCGCATTTACAATTTTTTCTCTATATATCGATAACTCTAAATCCGAAGAAATTTTATTTGAACGTATAACTAGAAAAAAAATAGTTAAAATTGAAAAATTAGATAATAAAATAGAGAAAAATATTAAGAGCATCGTGCCAGTATTGTTTATAAGAGAAAAATAACTATTCAGTGTTGCTATAAAAAAAATAGTTGCAAGTGGAAAAGTAAAGATAAGTATATGATAATTAGGAAATGAATTGAGCTTTAAATATTTAATAAATTTAACAAATAAATAAGAAAATAATACTAATAAAAGTACAGAACTGAATAAACCTATATTATAAATTAAAGAACTTATCTTTGTGAATTGATGAAATCCTAAAAAATAATGTAAAATAACACCAATAATTAATTCTGATAATAAACTAAATACATAAAAAGGAATAACAGCGCATAATATATTAAAACAATTCATCTTAAATTGAAATAGTATATACAACATGTAAACAATAAAAATTACTAATGATTTTTGAGCAGAAGGGCCTTTCATATTAACTAAGCAAATAATTATAAACATTATAAAAAAAGTAAAGTAACGTTTTTGTTTTTTTAAATTTCTACTTTCTAATAATGCACTACAAAGATAATGTAACGAAATCAAATTGCAGAAATTAGCTATCATTATATTCATAATTAAATTACCTCATGTAAATTTTCTTTATATTCTTCTAAAAAATTTCTTTTAAAATGTCTAGATAATGGAATTAAATCATCATTTAACATAATGATATCATTCTTTTGTAAAGCACTTATGTAATTGAGATTAACTAAAAATGATTTATGTGGTTGAGCAAACGGAACATTTTTAGCAATTTCAATCCAGTATTTTAATGGATAATTTGTTTGAATACTTTTTCCATTTATAAATTGAATAATCGTTTTTCTGTTAAAGAACTCAAAATATAGAATATTTTTAAAATATATTTTATTTTTTGATAGTTTTTCATCATAAAATCCAAGAAGATTATTATAATATTTATGCATTATATGTGTCATTTCTATATCAAATTCAGATTGAACAATAGGTTTAATAAAATATCTTTCAGCATCTATTTTATATCCATCAATTGCATATTTCATATAATGTGTTGTTATGATTACAAGACAATCTGTCTTCATCTTTCTTAATTTTAAACCAATATCAATTCCATTTTCATCAGATAATTCAATATCTAAAAACAATAAATCATAAGAATTGATTAATGAAAATAATTCTTTTTGTGTTTGACAATATGCAATTTTATACTCTTCGTTGATTTTATTAAAAAAATTAGTTATACAGTTTTCTAATTGTTTAATATCATCAATATTATCATCATAAACTAGTATTTTCATAATTCATCTCCTTATCCATCGGGCTATTATATTTTAAAACAATTTATCGATAATTTCAAAAAACAGTAATTATATTTGTTGAAAATAAGCCTGTTTTAAAACCGACAGACATATACTGAAATTAGATACTAATTCAATAAAACAAGTTATTTGGAATAACAATCTCATATCTAGCGAACAAAAAAATAAGATAAAAAAAGAGTATATTAAATGAATTTTTAAAGAAAAAATTCTATAAGATTTTTTTTCATCATCAGACAGTTGTTTTTCTTTACAATCTACTGGTACAAATCGGTTATATAACAAAAAATTAAGAACAATAATGAATGTAGCAAAATAATAGTTGACTGGAATGTACTTTCTTATGTAAGGGGTAAGTAAAGTTACAATGATTGAAAGTATAATGCAATGATATTGATTTTTCAAATGTAACCCACCTATGTTTTTTCTTATAGGAATATAAAGAAGAATAAATAAAAATACTTCTATGATCGAATCATTAAATATTGAAATAGGTATTATAAATAATATATATATAGAATATGAATAAAACAATGCAAACCCATAATCGAAGACATCTTTTTCAATATCTACGTTATTATTTTTAAGATAGTTATATAATTTATTTTTCATAGTTCTCTACATTTTCATTCCTTTCTCCAAAATAGTTTATTAAATCTTTTAAAATTTTATATGCTTGATCATCAATATTATACAAAGAAATTTCTAAAGGATGATTTTTTTTAATTAAATAATCTGTAGATATTCCACATAAAAGGGAGATTGTTTTTATATTTTCAGTTGATGGTTTTGATACGCCATTTTCCCAGTTATGAACACTTGTTCTGCTTACACATAATCTTTTTGCTAATTCAACTTGAGTCATATCTAAAATTTTTTCTCTTAAAAATTTAATTTTATCAGCGAAGTCCATTTTCATTCTCCTTATTATATTGTTTTAACATCATTGCTAAATCATAAACTACTTTTTGCTGTTCATAAGATAAATCATTAATATTCAAACTTTCTCTTATTTCACCAAACAAAAGTAATTCTGTTGAACAATCTAAAATATCTGATAATTGTTCTAGTATTAAAGAATCAATTGCTTTTAAACCATCTTCCCAAAGATGAATTGTTGAAGTATCTTTATTAATTGCAATTGCTAATTCAGAAATTGATAACTTCTTATTCAGTCTTGCATGTTTTAAACCATTATTTGTAGCACTTTTCATAAAATTATTCTCCTTAACTATATATAAATTACTATATTGCTCTTTTAATGTTTGTAATTTACATAAATTGTTATAATAGTGTATCTATTTACATTATACCTTAACTTTGTTCATATATATTCAATTTTTCAAACAAAAATTGTTTCTTATTCATCTGTCTTGTTTTTTGTTCATGAGTCATTAAAATTTTAATTTAATAATGTTAAGATATTTTGAGGTGATGAAATATGGCATATGGTTTTAAAAAAGGCATTTTGAATTTATTTACATGGACATTGACATTATTAGCAATTGTTGGTGTTAATAGTGCATGTAATATTGTTTTTGGTCAACCAGAAGAACCAAAATCATTAAAACGATATAAAAGAAAATAAAACATCGTTAAATTCAAAATATCTAATGAAAAACGGAAACAAATACTAATTTAGTCATTTGTTTCTTTTTTTATCAAAAAAATACTAATAAGTGAATATATATTTGATATGTGTACATTCACATTGATATTTGAACATTAGCACCGCTAATAGAAGACCACCAAATACGCTGAACAAGTCCACTATGATTTTTAAAAAGACATAACAGGTTTTTATCTAATCCACCTTTTTTTTGAGGTACAAAAAAAGAGCTGTAATGATTTCATTACAACTCTCGTTACTATTAATAGTTACCCTGAGCAATCATAGCATCTACAACTTTTTCAAATCCTGCAATATTTGCACCTTTGATTAAGTCATAACCTAAGCCATACTTTTCGGCTGCTGCAACAGAGTTATTGTAGATATCTACCATGATAGTATGTAGTTTTGCATCTACTTCTTCTTTAGTCCAGCTATAACGCATTGAGTTCTGACTCATTTCAAGTGCAGAAACTGCAACACCACCAGCATTTGCTGCCTTTGCAGGAGCTAAAGTACCTTCATGACCTGTGAAGTATGCGATAGCTTCTGGAGTAGTAGGCATATTAGCACCTTCGATAATATACTTGCATCCGTTTTCTACTAACTTCTTAGCATCTTCTTCTTCGATTTCATTCTGTGTTGCACAAGGGAATGCCATATCACACTTAACACCCCAAGGTTTTTCTCCTGGATGGAATTCAGCACCGAACTTTCCAGCATAGTCTTTTAACTTAACATCGTTCTTAGTTCTGATTTCAACAAGGAAGTCCCATTTTTCCTGAGTATTGACACCTTCTGCATCATATACATAACCATCTCTACCAGAAATAGTAACAACCTTAGCACCAAATTCAGTTGCTTTCTGAGCAACACCCCATGCAACGTTACCATATCCAGAACATGCAATAGTCTTGCCTTCATAGCTGTCATTGAAATGTTTTAATACTTCATTACCATAATAAACAGCACCAAAACCAGTAGCTTCAGGACGAATTAAGCTTCCACCAAATGGTAAAGCTTTACCAGTTAAAACACCGTTTTCATAAGCATCTTTAATTCTCTTATACTGTCCAAATAAGTATCCGATTTCTCTTCCACCTACACCGATATCACCAGCAGGTACGTCTACGCTAGGACCGATATGACGGTATAATTCAGTCATGAATGACTGACAGAAACGCATTACTTCAGCATCACTCTTACCTTGTGGGTCAAAGTCAGAACCACCTTTACCACCACCAATAGGTAAAGTTGTAAGAGAGTTCTTTAAGATCTGTTCAAGACCTAAGAATTTAATAATACCTAGGTTTACTGAAGGATGGAATCTTAAACCACCTTTGTAAGGACCGATTGCGCTAGAGAACTGTACACGGTAACCTCTATTCACAATAGTCTTACCTTCATCATTTACCCAAGGGACTTTAAACATAATAACTCTTTCAGGTTCAGTAAATCTTTCAAGGATCGCCATATTTTCATATTCAGGGTGTGCTTCAATAACTGGTTCCAAACTCTTTAAGATGTTTGTAGCCGCTTCGATGAATTCTGGCTGATCAGCATTCTTTTCTTTTAATTCTGTTAAAACCTTATCAACATATTTCATAACGAAATCCTCCTTAAATTAATTATATTATGCGTATGATAGGATTTCTATAAAATAAGAAATTATTATCACAAAGATAAAATAAGGGTTAAAGTAATAAAATACTAGAAATTATTGGTTTTGTCTAAAAATAGGTAGGAAATTCTAGCTTGATAGGTGATAAGATGAAAGCTGATATAATGATTGATGTACTATATATTTTTGGGGGGATGGTATAATACATATATAGAAAACTTTTTTTGTTGGAGGAGGGATTGAAATGGAATTTGACAAATGTCCTTATTGTTCAGGTAAATTGATTCATGGCTATATCAAAACAAGAGAAGAGGCTTTGACATGGTCAACGGATTCTAAAATACCAGTTTTTCCAGATTGCTGGCATTATTTACAGGAAGATGTCAAATTAGGTAATTTCCGTTATTTCAAAGGTGATAAAATCGATGCATACAGATGTGATACATGTCATGTCATTATCATAGCCGGCAACAAGGAATAAAAAAACGAGCACCACATTATTGTGATGCTCATTAGATTTTTGAATCAGTTGAGTTATGCAATCTTTTCGCCTTTTAATAACTTATAAACGATATAAGCGACTAAAGCACCAATAAGTGGTGATAATAAAAATACCCATAACTGATTAAGTGCAGTGCCTTTGCCAAGTATCTTCATAATAACTG
>URUT01000051.1 GCA_900551105.1 uncultured Mycoplasmatota bacterium | reverse complement strand
GGTTATGAAAATTTGAAAAAACAATCTGAAGAAAAAAGAGGTTCTGTTACAGTTGCAAATAATTACATTTATACAGAAAGGTATAGAACTCTTTTAAATAGTCATTTAATTAATGATGGTTATGTGTCTCTTGAAAGATTAGTATTTTATCTTCAAAGAACACATAATACTTTAGATACAACTACACTTTCATACCAAGAATGGGAACAAGCTTATTTGAATAATTTGAATTCAGAGAAGAAACAGATGATATCAATCAAAACAATATGTAAGCAAATAAAAATGGATTCTAATATACCAGATTATACAATAGAAAGTGATACCAATAGTAATGGTGTGTATATAGAAAAATTGAATCTTTGTGAAGTGGATAATGTAGATATTACCACTTCACAAGAATATTCTGAAGATTATCCATATTTACCTTTTGTTTTTCCATTAAAGGATTCTTTTGTGGTTACATCAATGGTATTTGAAATGAGAGATGTTGATTTAGGATTATCAGAAAAAGAACAAGATAGAGTAAACTTTCATAGTGGTTGGGATTTTGGTGCAAGATTAGGATTACCATTTTATAACATGTGTGAAGGAACAATTAAAAATATTGTAAATACACAGTTTAATGATTTGCCGTACAAAGACTCTGGTAATTCAGTAGGAAATTATGTAACTATTGCTTGTAATAATGGAATGGAAATAACTTATCATCATATCAAGTCAAACAGTGTGCCTTTGATGTATAGAATTGGAACTCCAATTAAAGAAGGTGTATTATTAGGAAATATTTCTACAACTGGACTTAGCACAGGCTCACATTTGCACGTTGGATTAAAGATTAATGGAGAACAAGCAGACGTCTTGGAATATGTTGATTTTAATTATAAGCGATAAAAAGGGGGGTATATGGTTGAAGAATATTTAGAAGAATTAAAAAATGGTAATGATCTAAATGATTGTGTTTTGGATTATTATATAGATAGAAAATATAGTAATACAGATGAACTTATAAGAGAATTGGAAGATTTACAAAGATATGGTTGTGTATCAGGAATGATAGCTGATTTAATTTATTACGACGATACTATTAAGTTTTATGATAACTATAAGGATGATATAAATGAATTGCTTAGTGGTTTATTAGATGGATCGGGATTATCTATTCAAGAATTTTTTGGAAAAAATTTTGATAATGATGATCCTTTAATTTTGAATTTTTCTAATAAAAATTTATTAGCTTGGTTTGGATTTGAAGAATCTTCATACAGAATTTATGAAGAAATAAAAGAAAAAATGAAATATAGTGATTTTAATTATGAATGTTAAGGGGGATTATAAAAGTGTATAAAGAAGATATGGGATATAGAATAAAATATCTAAGAAAATATGTTTGTGGTTATTCACAAAGAAGGTTAGCAAAATTAGTTGAAGAAGATATAGAAACAATAAGAATGCTGGAAGATGGAAGAATTAAAAATCCTCAGCCTAGTTTAATATTAAGAATCTCGGATGTCTTAGATTCTTTTTATATGTATTTTGTTAAGGAAGAGTATGAAGATGAGTTTTTGTACTTTTTAGATTGGGGAACAACAGATCATAATTCAATTTTGTTTTTTAAAAATTTCACAGTTGCATTCAGTGATGCGATAATTAAGTTGAAACTTTATGATAGGAAAAAATATGGAGACTAATGAAACAAAATACGATAAAAACTTTATTTTAAATTCTATAAAAAAACTTGGGCAAAAATATGGAATGGATGAAGTTTTTAAGGATGTTGTAATATGTTGTGCCTATGCACTCGCTAATAATGCTGATTTTAATGAAAAAAGAGAAAATGAATATTTAAGAATAATAAATAAATATTTAGATAATGAAAAAGAAGAATTTCCTAAAATATTAGCTTCATTATTTAATGAATATAATACTACATCAGAACCAATAGATATTCTTGGAGATGTATATATAGATTTAGGATTGTTAAAAAAAGAAGTAAGTCAGTTTTTTACACCTTTACCAGTTTGCAATCTTATGGCAAAAATAACAATCGATCAAGAAGATAAGATACAAGAATTAAATAACAAAGGATATATAAGCGTTTTGGATCCAACTTGTGGAAGTGGAAGATTGTTGTATGCTTCATATAATGAATTGTTAAATCGGAAAGTAGATAATAATAAAATCATTTTAGTTGGTGATGATATTGATTTGACTTGTTGTTGTATAACTTATATACAATTATCATTACTTGGAGCTAATGCAATAGTACATCATCAAAATTCTTTAACTAGTGATATATATGATACTTTCTATACAGCTACTTATGTATTAAATAAAGAGTTACAACAAAAAATAATTGAAAATGAAAAGGGGGAATTGGAATTTGAGTAAATTTGAAGAAAAAATACACAAAGCAGATTTTGGAGAAATAGCTGAGGTCATTGATCCGAAATCTAAATCAAAGTTAAATACAAAAATGATGTATGTTGCAGGTCAAACACCAAATGGATATTGTTATAAAGATTATAATACTTTTCAAAATGATCCTGATGGAGTTTGCTATATTGCAGAGTGTGGATTTGGTGATGATATATTGTTTGTTGACTATGTTAATGAAAATAAAGAAAAGTTAATAGCAAGGGGTGTAATATCTACTCGTAATTCTATTAAAGATGAAATAAGAGAAGTTTTAAAGCATGATGAATATTATTATAAATATGAATATAATGGCATTGTTCATGCAATTCATTCTAGGGATTTTGAAGATGGAATTATTGACAATATTGCAAAAACAGTATTTGAAGAAATTGATTGGCAAACATCACAAGCATATACTTCTGAGATTGATTGGTGTGAAGATATAAATGAATATTATAAGAAAAGACTAAAAAGCATTCTTAATAGTTTTATGGATAATAAATCGGAAAGATGTGAAGAATTATTATGTGCCTGCATTAGTTATATAGATGAAAATATAGAAAGTTATACAGAAATGCTTGATACATTTAGAAAATTAGGATTTTCCGAAGAAGAATTAGATTATTTTGAAATTAGAGATTATAATCTTGAAATGGATTTAGAGGAGCAAGAATATGAACAATAATGGCTTTTCAGAATTTGAAGATATATTTAACAAATTAAAAAATAAAAAAATTGAAGAATTATCTATAAGAGAAATTGGTAAATATTTAATTGTTGCAGAAGAACTTGAATGGGTTGATAACTATATAGGAGATGACAAAGTATTTTATAATTACGATAAAAATTTATTGGAAGAACTATCATACAAATTTGAGGATTCTGTTTTTCGCTTAATAAATGAAGAACTATTATACGATAACAATTTGCATACATATCCAGATGATTTGGAAGATGGGGTGATAGTATAAATAATTATAAAATTAATATTGAGGATGTAGAGGTACAAACAGTAGATATAAAAGCAGATACATTTTGTGATGCTAAAAATATTGTCCGCGATATGTTGGAAAATGGTGAAATAATTATGGGGGAAGGATATTTTGATAGGAAAATATATAATGCCAATAGTAAAAGACTAACAGATGATTTAAATATAAACGTGAAATATGATAGTAAAAAACAACGCGTTTATATTACTGATGGTTCTGAAGAAGTATTTGAAGGTTTTTGTTTTGATGTTGCTGATTTGATATATGAATTTAGAGTTTTTGGTAGGGGACGTCTTGAAGATTTAGAAATGACATGGGATGAACCAAAAAAGGAAGAAATTAGTATATGAGTTCGATTTCAGAGTATAAAACTTATTTATGGGATTATCTTCAAAAATACCATAACGTAACTAGTCCAAAGAGATTTTTTCATTGTTTAAATCCTAATCATATAGATAATAATCCAAGTATGATGTTTACAGATAAATATAATATTTGTAAATGTTTTTCATGTGGTGCTAGTTACGATATTTATGACTTAATTGGTTTAGATTATGATTTACATAATTTTAAAGAACAATTAGAAAAAGTTCAAGAATTATATTTAGAATATATACCAGTTAAAAAGGAAGTAAAAAAAGATATAGATAATAAAGTATATGATTATACAAATTATTACAATAAATGTTTTAAAAATAGATATAGGACAACATATCTAGAGCAAAGAGGGATAACAAGAGAGTTGATAGATAAATACAAAATCGGTTATGATGAAGAAAGAAAATTAGTTATTTTTCCAATTAATAAACATTGTTATTTTGCAAGAAGTGTTGTTAATAATGATAAGATTAAAAGCAAAGGTAGCAGTGATATATGGAATAAAAGATATATCAAAGAAAATAATCAGCTTGTTTATGTTACCGAAGGTATTATAGATGCTTTATCTTTAGAAGTAATAGATCCAAATGTTAAGGTAATGAGTATAAATGGGGTTGGTAATATTAACTCACTTGTGTATGCTCTAAAAGAAAATAATTTCAATGGAACTATTGGAATTGCTTTTGATAATGATGGTGCTGGTAAAAAGGCGACAGATGAATTAAAAAAGGAATTAGCAAAAATAAATGTTAATTCCTTTTCTACATCTATGATAGCTACTTTTGACGATACATCAAAAGTTAAAGATATTAATATGGCTTTAATTAATAACAAAGATTTATTGAAAAGAAATTATGAATATATAAACAGTGCATTACTACAATGTATCAATAAAGAAAAAGAGGGTGATGGTATTGAATATCAATAGTGAAGAATTAATCAAAAAAAAGATTGCTGATAAGGATAAAGTAAAATTAAAATATAAACAAAAATTAAATTCGATTAAGCAACATTATGGAATTGAATTTGATGTTGAACACTTAAAAAATAATGAAGTTGAAAATATAAGATTTGTAAATTTAAAATATAAAAATGGCTTTGAAAATGTATGTGTAAATTATAATCCTAATAGTAAAAAAATTAGTTATATTGATTATGAATTTACTGATACGAGAATTGTAAAAAATACTAAGCATAAAAAATTAGCTGCAACTTTAGAAAAAGATTATAAGTTAAATTTAATAGTTGGTGAAATAGAAAGAGCAAATAATGATTATGTAAGGGAATTAGAAGAAATAGATAATTATTATGTAGAATTAGAAAAAAGTGATTCAGAAAAAATTAAAGAATTAGATATTACTAAAAAAGATAAAAATGAGTAGTTTTTATATAATGTGCATATCATTTTTTCTTATAAAATAAGGGAATGTGATAAATAGTGCATATCTTTTGCATATTATTATACTCATTTTCGCAAGTGCGAAAATAGATTTGCACCTCTTTTGGTAAGGTCAAAGCCTTATAAAATAAGGGTTTTAACTTGCTGGAGGTGCTTATCCCATATCCTGTTGAAGTTAAATATGTGAAAAATATAGTAATTTAATAGAATTGGAGGGTGAAAAATGAAAGTGATTTTAAATATGATAATGGTTTTATTATCAATGATAGCATTGATTTTAGAAAAGAGTTCTTGCTTTGAGATTTTGGTTGTAGGCTTATTATTTATGATCTTATTTGAACTTGAAAAGTTTAGATTAAAAAAATAAAAGGGGTGATGAAGTGGCTAGATATACGATAAGTATTGATACTAGAATAGAAACATTATTAAATAATTATATGAAAGAAAATAATATAGATCTTAAAAGTGTTGCAATAAAAAAGTGTATTGAAGAAGCTACCAATAAAGAAGATCTGAGAATGATTTTAATTGACATAGATAAAAAAATTAATAGATTGCTTTATAGAGAAAATATAGATAAAAAATTACTTGAACAGTTATTTTGTAATATGGGATTTCCGCTAAATGAAAAAATTAAAGATGATACATGCTTAAAAGAGTTTTATAAAATTAATGAAGAATATTCAGGAAGATTTGGTTTATGAACAATATAAAAAGAAGTATTATTTTTCCAAAGGAACTGGATTCTATAATTAACGATATGACAGAACGATACTCCTATCAAACTAAAAGTAAATTAATTATAGAACTGCTTGAATTGGGTATTTTGAAATTTAATGAAGATTTAAACAGAAATGCTAAAATAGATGAAATGTTGAACAAGATTAATTTTTTATTGGAAAAAATGGATAAATAATGTTTGAAGATTCAAAGGTTGTTTTTATAACACATCCATATTACGCTGTTAATAATCCAACCAATAATTTACGAATTTATAAAAAGGCAAAAAACTCTGATAATTGGAGATATATTCAATGCAAGTCAAAAGAAGAATATAGAACTAAACTTAATGAATATATTACAGGATTTTATGAATATTCAAGAGATAAAGATAAAGCTCATGCTTCCATTAAAAGTTTTTCAAAAACTAAAAGTGATTCACT
>URUT01000050.1 GCA_900551105.1 uncultured Mycoplasmatota bacterium | reverse complement strand
TGGGTATAAAATACTCCATAATACGCCTAAGACACTTCTTTTGTATTTTACTTTAAAGTCTCTTATTATTAATTGATTTAATAAAAATTTATATTTTTTTAAACTATTTATTATTTTCTTTATCAAAATTGGTCACCGCTTTCATTATATCAATATTTTTTTAATATTACTAGTTTTGTGTTAATTTTCCTGTAAAATTGTGTAGCTAAAAAAAGCTGCTTTTTGCAACTACTTTTTATTCAGCACTAATTCCGATAGTTCCCTTAAATGTTCCGCTTTTATTAGTGTCTTTTAGATAATAAATATTAAGTGTATATGTGTGTACTGCGTTTGTTCCTTTATTAAATGTTCCTGGACCAAAAGTGATATTATTTTTGCCATTTAACTCTTTTGCTGGTTTAATAGTTTCTATTACAGTGCCATTGTTGCTGTAATTATTACTTACAATATTATATTTTAGTGCACCATCTTCAAAAGTATTTTCATTAATTACTAATGTTACATAGTATGGATTTGGCATATCATTGTTGTTAGTGCCTGTTAAAGTAAAAGTCTTACTGACAATTGGATTGTTTTGGGCTTTTGGATTTTTAATTTCTATGATGTTACTGCCACTAAAAGCAATATCTATTTTGCCATTTTTTAAATCTATTGTTGATATTTTACTGTTATTAGTATCTGTAACATTTAAGTAAGAATAACTTCTACCAATGGCAATAACTACTAATATTGCAACTAACAAGACATTTATAATAAGTTTTTTATTTTTTTCCATATTTTATCACCTAATATTATTATAAAGTAAATATTTTTATTTTGCTAGAGGTTTTGGCTTTCTTTACTAACTTTTATATATTTTATTGATGTTTTTTTATGATTGTGTTATGTTTTTGTCTGAAAGTGAGGATTATATGACGTTAGTAATATTAGCTGCAGGAATGGGCAGTAGATTTGGTGGACTAAAGCAAATGGAACCAATGGGGCCAAATGGCGAATTTATAATAGATTATTCAATTTATGATGCAATAAGAGTTGGTTTTGAAAAAGTAGTTTTTGTTATAAAAGAAGAAATACTTAAAGATTTTGAAGATACTATTCTTAGTAGAATTAAAGATAGGATTAGTGTAGAAATCGTATTTCAAAAGCAAGAGGATATGCCTTTAGAAACAAAAGTAGAAAGAGTTAAGCCTTGGGGAACAGGACAAGCTTTATATGCTTGTAAAAATGCTGTAAAAGAAAATTTTATGGTACTTAATGCAGATGATTTTTATGGAAGAGATGCTTTTGTTAAGGCCAGTAAATTTTTAAAAGAAGAAATAACTGATACAGATTTTGGTAATGTTTGCTTTAAAGTAGCAAATACTTTAACGGATAATGGCAAAGTTAAAAGAGGTGTATGTACTACTCAAGATGAACTTTTAAAAGCTTTAAAAGAGTGCAGAGTACAAAAACTAGAAGAAAAAATAATTTGTACTCCATTAGATGGAAGTGAAAGTTTTGAGGTAAATGATAATGTTTTTGTTAATATGAATATGCTTTTATTTACGCCGAAGATTTTTGATTATTTAGAAAGTGATTTAAATGTATTTGTGCAAAATATAAAAGATCCACAAAAAGAAGAGTTTTTACTAACTGATGTCATAGATAGACATATTAAAAATGGTGATATAAAAATGCATGTTATAGAAACTAATGGCAAATGGTTTGGTGTCACTTATAAAGAAGATAAAGATTATGTAAAGAAATCAATAAACGAGCTTATTAATGATGGTGTTTACCCTAGAGATTTGTAATTTTGCTTTACAATCTTTTTTTTATTAAATATAATTTAATTAGTTATACATTAGTAGGAGGAACATAAAGTATAATGAGCGCCAGACCGATAAGGTGACGAGGACAGTGGTTTATCGAAAGTTCGGCGGATGCCACTGCGTATGGAAAACGTAAGATTAACTACAAAAAGCAAAATCAAAATTGTAACAAAAAGTTAATCTCTTCAATTTTTCTTATATATGAGAGGAGAGATTTTTTATGTGCGGAATTGTAGGATATGTAGGAAAGAAAAAAGCTATAGAGGTTGTAATTAACGGTTTAGAGACTTTAGAGTATCGTGGTTATGATTCAGCTGGTATAGCGTATAAAAATAATAATGGTGAATTAAAGGTTTTTAAGGAGCCAGGCAAAATTGTAAATTTAAAAAAAGAACTTAATATGAAGGAAAGTGCTGATTTGGCAGTTGGTCATACAAGATGGGCTACTCATGGTGAGCCATCAAAGATTAATAGTCATCCACATGCGGCTGGTAAGATTACATTAGTTCATAATGGAATAATAGAAAATTACGAAGCTTTAAAAAAAGAGGATATTTTAAAGAATCACGAGTTTATTTCTGATACTGATACTGAGGTAGCAGCAGCTCTAATTAATGCTTTATATGAAGAAACCAAGGATGTTTATAAGGCATTAGAAGCTGCTAGTAAGAAACTTATAGGTAGTTATGCTTTCGGAGTGATTGCTCACGATGATAATAAGCTTTATGCTATGAGAAAAAATGCACCTTTAATAATTGGAATTGGTGCTGGTGAGAATTTTATTGCTAGTGATGTTCCGGCAATTTTAAAATATACAAAAAACTATTATACTTTGGATGATGGAGATATTGCTGTCTTAACACCTAATGATGTAAAAGTTTATCGTGATGGCAAATTAGTTAATAAAGAAATGTTAACTTTTGAGTATGATATTGAAACAGGTATGAAAAATGGTTATGATCATTTTATGCTTAAAGAGATTTATGAACAACCGGAAGTTTTGGAAAGAACAGTTAACGAATATTTAAAAAATGGCGAGCTTGTTAATTTGCCTGATTTATCAAAATATAAAAGACTTGATATTGTCGCTTGTGGTAGTGCTTACCATGTAGGATGCGTTGCTAAACATATTTTTGAAGAATATGCAGATACAGAGGTTAATACTTATATTGCCAGTGAGTATAGATATAAGAAATGTTTTTTAGATAAGGATGGGTTATTAATTGTTATAAGTCAGTCGGGTGAGACTGCTGATACTTTGGCTTCATTAAGATTAGTTAAGGAAAAAGGAATTGATACACTTGCTATTGTAAATGTTGTAGGATCTTCTATCGCTAGAGAGGCCAAGAATGTTTTGTATATTAAGGCTGGTCCGGAGATTGCCGTTGCGACTACGAAAGCTTACACTGCACAAGTTATTTTACTTTCACTTTTAGCTTTTAAACTTTGTTTAGATAAAAATAAATTAGATGATAATAAAAAACTTGAAATAATTAGTGCTTTTGAAAATGTTAAAAATTATGTTTCAGATGAACTTCAAAATATTAAAGTTTGTGAAGAATTAGCAAATAAGATTTATAAGAATCATGATATTTTCTTTTTAGGAAGAAAAGTAGATTTTGCGATTGCTTTAGAGGGCTGCTTAAAACTAAAGGAAATTTCTTATTTACATAGTGAGGCTTATCAATCTGGTGAGTTAAAACATGGTTCTATTGCTTTAATAAGTGAAAATACGCCAGTTATTAGTATTATTACTGATGAAGATATTGCTTTAAAAACTATTAGTAATATTAAAGAGACTAAAGCTAGAGGAGCTTATTCAATAGTTTTATCTAGTTGTGATTTAAGTCATAATCAAGATGCTTATGATGAGTTAATTCAAATTAGTAAAGTAAATGATTTTGTAATGCCTATTTTGCCGATAATTTATTTACAGTTAATTGCTTACTATGTTGCTAAAAATAATGGTTGTGATATTGATAAACCAAGAAATTTAGCAAAGTCTGTTACAGTAGAATAAAAAAAGAACTAGTTAATGATTTTTACTTTTTGGTAAATTTCATTTTACTAGTTTTTTTATTTGGTTCCTTTTTAATATGCTGGAATAAGATGTCGGTTTTCATAATTAAGGTTACTAATACGATTAAAAGTATAATATAAAGGATAATTGCTAAGTGGTTGTCTCCTAGGGTGTAGAAAATTGAAATAGCAGCGCATAGAGCATCAATTCCATACATTATTAGAACTGTCTTTCTTGTTGATTTATTTAATTTAAGAAGCTGATGGTGAAGATGTTCTTTATCAGGAGCACCAATGTTTTCGCCTTTTAATAGTCTTCTAAATATTGCTAATATAGTATCAATTATAGGTAAGAATAAGATTAAAATTGGTACGATTAGAGAGGTTACGGTTGCGGCTTTAAATCCTAGTAGAGCAATAACGGCAATCATAAATCCTAAGAAGGTGCTGCCAGTATCACCTAAATATATTTTTGCTGGATAGAAATTATATATCAAGAACCCAAGAGTTGCACCTAACATTATAAGGCAAAGAGTTACATCTAGGCCGTTAAGTCTGTTTAAAAAGAAAGCGATAACGGCTATTGTTAAAAAGTAGATTGAGCAAGTTCCTGAGGATAAACCGTCTAGGCCATCAATTAAGTTTATCGCGTTCATGATGGCAACTATAAAGAATACTGCTAGTGGGTAGCCAAAAATACCAAATTCTAAATTTAAGCCAAATGCGCTAACTGATGGAAGATAAATATTTCCATAGAAAACTACTACGGATGCCGCTAATATTTGAACAATAAATTTATATCCTGCAGAAATTGATTTAATATCATCAAAGATTCCTAAAAGAATTATAATGAAGCCACCAATTAATATGGAGTTCATTTGAATTGTAGGCTCGCCAAAGAACATATATCCTATTAGAAACGATAAAAATACTGCTAAACCACCAAGCCTAGGCATTGGTTTATGGTGAACTTTCCTTTCATTTGGATAGTCTATTGCGCCAATATGCACAGCTACTTTTTTTATTAATGGCATCAAAATAGCGCTTGATAAAAAAGTCACTAATAATATAAGAAAAATACTATGGCCATTTACTTGATATTTCATGAACTCACCTACTTGTTTTTATTATACACTATTAATTAAAAAATAAAAAGAATTATACTAATATTTGATATCCACTAGATAAAGTCCACATGCTGGTACAGTAACGTAATGAGTTGAGTTAGTTTCTTTATTAAGCATGTTAGTAATATCCTGCGCTTCTGTTTTTTCTTCACCAACTTGAATTAATGCTCCAACTAAGTTTCTGACCATGTATCGATAAAAGCTTTTACCAATGAAAGTTATGACTAAAATATCTTTCTTTTTTTTGAATTTTATATCATATATAACACTGTTATAACTATCACGGTAGCCTGCTGTAAATGCTTTATAGGAATGAAAACCTAGAAAATTTTTGGCGGCTTTTTTCATTTTTTTAATATTTAAATTATGGTTATAGTTATAAATAAAGTCTTCATCAATTGGGTCATATTCGCCTAAATTTATAACATACTGATATACTTTGTATTTAGTGTCAAAGCGTGCATGAAAGTCATCGCTTACTTCTTCGCAGTAGTTAACTTTGATATATTTGTTAACTAGAGAATTAATTGCTTTGGTTAAATGGTCACAATCTATATTAATATTTAAGTCAAAGTGGATCATTTGATTATAAGCGTGGACCCCACGGTCAGTACGCCCTGCTCCTTTTACTTCAACTACACTTTTATTTATTTTGGTAAGGACTCTTTCAAGTTCTTCTTGAACTGAAGGATGATTTTTTAATCTTTGAAACCCATAGAATTTACTTCCGTTATAACTAATACTTGCTTTATATCTCATTAAAATACACTCCTATAAATTGCTTTTAGTAGTTCTTTTGTTTCTAAATAATAATCTAATTTAGCTTTTTTCTTTTGATTTGCGATATCAATGAAGTCAATAATTTCACATTTTTTGATTTGATTGCTTTTAATACCATCTATAATTTGACCTTGATATTTTATAATGCCGTTTTTCATGACTAAGCAATCTTTACTAATTTGGTTTAAGAATACAGTGTTACTACTAATAATAATGAATTTTATTCGCTTGCTCGCATTTATAAGTCTTATAAAATTAAGTAGCTTGCTTTTGTATTTTTCACATATTTTGCAGTCTACATTATCTAGAATTATGATGCTTGGTTTTTTATTAATAATAGTAAGCAGTTTAAAACACATTAATTCATAAGAACTCAAGTCAGCTATTTTTTCATTAAGTAATTCATTGTCTAGTTTTAAATCATTAAAGTATTCAGTAGTTTTTAAATAATGTTTTACTTTTTTTGTTTCTTTATAGCTTGATAAGTTAAGATTTGACAGTAATGTTTCTAAGTCTTTAACCTCACCAATAAAAGATAAAAACTGTCTATCATTTAATAAATTGTTTGTTTCGTTTGTAAACATTATTTCCATATTTCACCTACTAGTTTGTCTATATTGTAAAAGTTGTTTTTTAATAAGTCATAGTAATTAAGGCCATTACTTAAATCTACCAAGAATGGAACTTTCATGCCATTGTTATTTAAAAGTTTTTCTTCTTTGATCATCTCTAGAGTGCTATCCATTTTTAGTTTTTGATGATTGTCAATTATTAAGATTTCACTTCCAAGCATAAGTTCTTCTTTGTTGGTAGTAACGTTTAAAATAGTAATGTTGTTGTCTCTAGCAAATTTAATTATTTTTAATTTTTCATTAACATCTAATAAAGTCATTATGTTGTCTATTCCAAGAATTTGTGGGGTTAATATAAGAAATGATAGGATTTTGATATAAGCTTTTTCTGATGTATTTAATAGTTTAATTGGAGAAATTAGTAACTCTTCAATACCGAAGTATTTAGAAAATCTTTTTAGTTCGTTGTAGGCAGTTACTTTGTCAATTTTTAAATATTCAAAATAATATAATAATTCTTCTTCAACGTATTTGGTATTAAAATGATCACCATCTAGAATAACCATAATGTTTTCTCTTAAGTATTT
>URUT01000049.1 GCA_900551105.1 uncultured Mycoplasmatota bacterium | reverse complement strand
ATTTTCAGCTGTATTCCACATTTCATCATCATCAAAATATTTTTCTTTATCTTCTTTGTCTCTTAATGATAGTCTAAATTTATAATTTTTGATACCAAAGTCTTTATAGACATCTAAAATTAAACTTACCACTTTTTTAAATTCATCACCAATTTGTTCAGGTGTCACAAATAGATGAGCATCGTTTTGACACATACATCTAACTCTTTCAAGCCCTTTAACCGCTCCACTTGCTTCGTATCTAAAGTCAGTAGCAAATTCACCAATTCTAATTGGAAGATCTCTATAAGAATGTAGTTTATTTTTATAAATAAGCATGTGATGAGGACAGTTCATTGGCCTTAAAACGAATTCTTCTTCGTCTACTTTCATCATTGGAAACATATTTTCTTTATAGTGATCCCAGTGACCACTTGTTTTATATAAATTAACAGTACCAACGCATGGAGTATATACATGATTATAACCTAATTTTTGTTCTTTATTATAAATATAGTTCTCTAGTTGTTTTCTAATAATTGCACCATTTGGTAACCATAAAGGCATACCAGCGCCTACTAGTTCATCAGTCATGAAGATTTCTAGGTCTTTACCAATTTTACGATGATCTCTTTGCTTTGCTTCTTCTATTTCAGCAAGGCAGTTATTTAAATCTTCTTCATTAGTGAAACATACACCGTAAATTCTTTGAAGCATTTTGTTTTTAGCGTCACCTTTCCAGTAAGCACCACTTACTTTTAATAATTTAAAATATTTTAATTCTTTAGTTGTTTCAACGTGAGGCCCACGGCAAAGGTCAGTAAAGTCTCCTTGAGTATACATTGAAATGATTGTATTATTTTCATCCATACGGCTAATTAAGTCTATTTTGTATGGATCGTCTTTAAATTTTTCTAAAGCTTCTTCCTTAGTGATTTCTTCACGGACAATTCTTTTGCCATCTTTGCTAACTTTTTTCATTTCTTTTTCAATTTTAGGTAAATCTTCATTTGTTAGAGTTACATCTCCTAAATCAATATCGTAATAGAAGCCATCGTCTATTACTGGACCTACCCAAAATTTAGCATTTGGATATAAATGTTTTACCGCTTGTGCTAAAAGGTGAGCACAGCTATGGTTTAATACGCTTAATTTTGCATCTTCTTTAATGTTTATCATATTCTTTTCCTCCTTAAAATAAAAACCCCTTGCATTACGCAAGGAGTGTTAAAACACGGTACCATCCCTATTTTTACTTAATTATGATAACGGCTTATGCCGGGTTTCTTTTTCAAGACCAGTTCATAGGTAGTAAAAATATTTGTTCTTAAGTTATCTTTCACCATCATAACTTCGCTTAAATAAGAATTAAAATACTTCCATGTCCTAATCAAAACATTTAAAACAATAGTATTTTATCAAAAGTAAATAAATTTTTCAAGTACTTTACTGTAGTTTTATTAATCATTTTTTTCTTTTATGATACTTGTATCAACAAAATAAATGGCTTTGTTATTTTTATCTATATATACTGGAAATTCAGTGATGTTTTTTTCAGCAATTATATCTTCAGGGTTTGGCCATAAGTTTTTACTGGTAAATTGATATTCTTTGGTGTTACCAGGGTCAATCCATCTACAAACAACATTATACGGGTGCTTGCCATTTACATTGTAATAAACATTCATTTTAGTTGCGATATATTCTGCTGATATTAAGTCACCGGTTTGTTTTAAGTTTTCGACAAGACGCTTTTTTCTAGCCTTTCTAATTAATTGACTATACCCTATTACTGATAATAAGACTCCAAATCCGAGGAATCCATAAGCTAAAATAGACGATTCTTTTGCGTGAATTTTGTTTGGATTATTCTTATCATAATAAATTGTTAGTTGTTTGCCTTCATAAAATCTTGTTGAATAATAATTTAAGATAGTTTCTTTTTCTTCGCCATCCACAGTGTATGTTACCGTTACAATTGGCATATCATCGCTGTGAGCTGATTGGTTGCGTCTGATATTGGAAATTACACCAGTAGTTTCTACTTTATTTTTTATTGTGTATGGCATTATAAGCATAATTATACTAGCAATGAAAAATGCTGTTCCTACAAGAGCAAAGATTATCCATGCCATGTTTTCAGTTTTTTCTAATTTCATATTTTACCTCTTTTCTATCTTTTTTAATTATATCATTAATATTACATAGTATGAAAGCCTTTTTTTAATTCGTTTATGATATTATCTTTTAAAACTATGTTTAAAGCGACTAGTAAAATTAAAGCAATACCTCCCATAACTGCTAGGCCCCAGTTATCTTCTTTATGATAGAATGATAAACCAATAATAGAGCTAAAAATGGAAAGTAAAATAAGAAATAATAATAGGAAAATATTTTGTTTTTGTCTTTCTATGTCGGTAAAAAATAGGATTGCAGTAACGATTAAACCACTAAAAATTAGAATTGATACGGCTTCTATGGCCCAGCCAGGTGCTAGGAATATATCTATAATAGTTAATAATAAACCAGTTAATGTTATTAATTTAACGAACTGACTAATTCTATTGTATTCAACTAAGTCTCTGGAAATTACTAAATCCCATACCATATAAATTGACATTAGAACAACTAAGCTCCAGGCTTTGCCACCGGTTACAATATTTAAAATTGGGCAAATGATTACGGCTATAAGTATTGGCCACTTAATAAAATTAATAAATTTTTGATGTTTAACTTTGTCTGGTGCTACTTCTGGATAGGTTATTTTAATTTTCATAAAGTCCACTTCCTTCTACTATTACATCTATTTTTTCTTGTTTTAATAATTCATATATTTTTTCTTCAAAGGTTGGATCGGCAGTCATTTTGCTAATTGAAAAAGTAGTAATATTATTTACGGTTACTACGGAGCATCCGGCACGATTAGTAATTGCAGTACCTAAAACGAAGTCCATGCTTTCTACTTCGTTTGCTAAGTCTTCCGGCAAATTTATAACGCCTAAATTTGATAAAGTATTAGAAAAAATTTTGTCACCTAAAAAGCCATATACTATTTTAGCGATTGGTGCTTTGATGGATAGCGGGACATATTTTAGCATGTTTGTTAATTTTTTAGTTTGCGTAACCATTTTGCTCATTTCTTCTTTAGAGGCTTTATCATTTAGCTGGTTAGTTATTTCACCTATTATGTTCTCTACTTTAGTTATCTCGTCTATAGATAGTCTAATACCACAATACATTGAAAAATTTCTAAGAGTTTTAGATGGGTAATATTTTCGCATATTAACTGGTACTTGAATGCTTATCTCGCCATTTAATTTATCGGTTGCATTTTTACCAGCAATAAACATAAGTGCTAGTAGGTATGATGTGATGGTTGCTTGATACTTTTTAGAAGTTCTTTTTAAATCATCTGAATTCATTTTAAAGTGAATTATTTTGCATGGTTTAATTTTAGAGAGTTTACCATCCATTTGAAGAGCCATTTTGTCAACAAATCCGGAAGCTTCAGCCGAATTTGGGACATTTTTAAATGCATTTTCGTATTCTTCTTTTGCTGGTTCTTCATTGATATCTAATATTAAATTATTTTGAGACATATTAGTTCCTAATAGTTTTAAATATTCAGCAGTTAGCGATTTTAAGAATTCCATTCCTCCTGTGCCATCTGTAAGTACATGAAAAAACTCAATACTTATTCTATTTTTATAATATTTAACTCTAAATGACTGAGAACCGCTTACTGATACTTTAATTGGCTGGGATGGAACGTCATTTTCCTCTTCTACGCTGAATCTTCGTTTTGTAGTGTCTAAATAATGCCAAAAGAAGCCTTTTTTTAGAGTTGTGGCAAACGTTGGAAATCTTTTAATGCTAAAGTTTAATGCCATTTGAAGAATTTCTGGAATTATATTATTTTTTAGATATGCAGATAATCTAAAAATTGCCATTCGGTCATGAGCCATGGATAGTGGATAGATTTTAGCGGCATCATCTAAAGGAAACCATAATACAGGGGGTCTTGCGTAAAAGCCACCTAGGTTTTTGATATCTAAATATAATAATGCAGTTTGTAAGTCTATACCTTTTTTATGATAGTATAGTATTGCTTTTTCAAAATCTGTTTTTAGGGCTTGCTTAGTTTCTTTGTTTAGCAAGCAGTGCTCGGAAAATGTTGCAAAGAAATCTTTTAATAAAGTTTGTTCTTCTTCATTTAATATATTTATATAATTATTAAATTCTTCCATAATATCACCACTAGTTATATTTTATCATATTTTGTCATTAAAAAAGAAGCCAATTGCTTCTTAGCGTATATCTAATCTTTCTGCATTTCTCTTTGAATCCATAACATTAATACATTTACAACATAGTTGATTTCTTCTTCTTTTAGAGCATGCCCTTTTTTTATATTATGAATTTTTTCTAAACATCCTCTACAACAACAGCCGGTGGCATGTTGAGCAATAAAAACTGGATGAACTTGTCTCATCGGCGTTTGTTTACCGTCATTATTAGGATTTTCTGGAGCAAGTCTTTTTGTTATCAAGTCTTTGGCATCTGATTTTATTTTATCAAGGCCTTTTTCTTTTACATAATCTTTCATCTTTTTATTTAAGTGAAATGAACCTCTGAATTTACTTTTAGATAAAGAGTTTAACAAACTATCAATATTATTTTTCAAGGCTATCTTCCTTTACTACATGGTTATACTGGCAGTTGATAATTTTCTCTAAATCTTTTAATTCTACTTCAACCTGGTATCCAATTTTTCCACCACTAAAGATTATTGCATTATAGTTTTTAGCTGAAATATCTATTATTACTTTAAATGGTTTCTTTAAGCCGATTGGTGAGCATCCTCCATGGACATAACCAGTTAATGGTAGTAATTCTTTTTGAGGAATCATTTCAATACTTTTTTCGTTAACACTCTGGGCACATTTCTTTAAGTCTAGTTCTTTTTCTACAGGTATCATAAATACATAGTTTTGCTTGGACTTTGCAACAGTTACTAAGGTTTTAAATACCTTATTTGCATCTTCATTTAAGACTCTTGCAACTTCAATACCGCTAAGGGCATTTGTATCTCCATAATAATATTCATTGTATTTTATTTTCTTTTGGTCTAATATTCTCATGACATTTGTTTTTTCCATAAAGTCTCCACTATTTTAAATTTGTTATATTTTTTTGTCTAAATATTTTTCATTTCGTTTTCAATACATTCTTCGCTCATTTCTATGGCTTTGATGCATTTTTCAAATAGTTCAGTTAGATCCCAACCTAGCATTTCACAACCTTTTTTAATAACGTCTCTTGAGCAACCTCTTGCAAAGGTTTTATCTTTAAATTTCTTTTTTAGGGTTGCTACTTCCATTCCTTGGGCATTATGTGATGGTCTCATGTTAATAAGAGATGCAATAATTCCTGTTAGTTCATCACTTGCATATAATACTTTTTCCATAAAATGAACTGGCTCAACATCAGTACATAGATTATATCCATGACTGCATACTGCATGAACTAATTCATTAGGTGCATCTATTTCTTTTAAGAGTTCTACGCACTTATAGCAGTGCTTTTCTGGGTACATTTCATAATCTACATCGTGTAAGAGGCCAGCGATTCCCCAAAATTTTTCATCGTAGCCATTTTCTTTAGCAATATATCGCATAATACTTTCAACCATTAGTCCATGTCTAATGTGATACTCTTCTTTATTATATTTTTTTAATAATTCAAAGGCTTTTTGTCTATTCATAAAATACCTCCGATATTATTGTACCATGCCAAGCTTATTTTTGGTAGGTTTATAAAGACGTATTCTATTTTACATTTTGATTTTTAAATATTATTTTGAAAATTTTTCTTACCAGTGGGCCAACTAAAAATATTTGTAATGTATATGCCATTTTGAAGTTTTTACAATATAACACAATATAGTTACAAATAATATTTTTATTTATTAGTTGCTGAGCAAATAAAGCGTAAAAACTTATTAAACTTACCATTACAATTACAGTAAATGTTTGAATCCCAAAAGTAACAAGCATTTTATTATCTTTTTAGAATCTACGATTTTAAATGCTAGTTTTTTTGCGATTGAACTAGCAATGAAATACGCTGATACGAAAGCTATAATTCCTTCAACTAGGAATTCTTTTAAAGCTGCCAAGAATGTTTGATTTATTAAACCTGCTGGAGAACTTGCTGCTATATTATAAACTATCATACAATAAGACATTAAAATAACGGTTATTAAAGTAAATATTTATTTACCAGTTAGAAAGTTTTCTAGTACATAATATGAGACAGCATCAAAAACATAACCGGTAAATACAGTTTTTTTTTCATTGCCACTGTCGTCTTTAAAGGATGCTCTTAACATATTTTCACCGAATGATCCACTTCCCAAACTATCTATAACTGTAAATTTCTTCATAAATGGAAAAGGTTCTTGGTTTTTACTAAATACGGCTTTATAAAATCCTTAAGTTTTTGATTTATTTTATCCTTCAGTTTTTAAACTAAAGAAAAATTGATATAAAGAGTTTTCAGGATTATATACTCTTAAAGTGTATATAATATAATTGTTTATTAATATTTCTGTTTTCCACCCCTCTGGTACTTTCATTTTTACTAAAACATTGTCAAAGTCAGAATATTTAATTGTTTTGCTTTATGATGGTTTAATATTTATATCCTCTTTTGCTTTTAAATTTTCTGTTGTTTTACAGCTGGTTATGCCTAAAAGAATAAAGCAAAAAATTAAGATTGTAAACAAACTCTTTTTTATCATAAGTTTCTCCATTTTCTAAAAATTAAATTTCTTGATTGTTTGTATAAAAAATGGTTCTATAAATATATAATAATCGTTATTTAGCATTTTGCTTGATTAATAAAGATTTATTTTATATTATTATAGACCCATTATTTTTTAATATATTAATTAATTTATTTGCTTATTTTTATAAGCGATAATTGATGTTCCAGCAATTCCTATAATTGATATGATACTTGTTACAAGGTAAGATATGATATTATCTCCTGTTTTTGGATTTTCTATTATATTTGTATTTAATGATTTTTCTGTT
>URUT01000048.1 GCA_900551105.1 uncultured Mycoplasmatota bacterium | reverse complement strand
CATTTAAAAATGGTGAAACCTTGCGTAGTAAATATGATGGTGAAAAACCAAATGCTGATCCAAGAAAATGGGAAATGGCCTCAAAAATGTTATACGCTACTGGCAACCCTAAAATGATAAGAGCACTTGTCGGTGAAGATATTACCCGAGAATTTGTTCAGTTTTGTAATCAACAAGTTATTATATTAGAAGATGTAATTACCGGAAATTATAGTGAAAATGAAGTTAAATCACTAAACATCGCTGAAAAATATGCCACAACCATGGGATTAAGTAATGTAGATGAAGACCACTTAGAAACCGTAAGAAATTTCGTTAAAGATTTAGGAGCAGAATTCACGGCAATTTTTGACGCTATGTGGACTCATGCAGACGAAAAAAGATTAGAAAGACTAGCAGAAGCAAAATTAGCCGAAACCAGCAAAGGGGAAATGAAAATATGACCGAAAACAGAAAAGAAATATTATTTTCATATATTAGAGCAAACGTAGCACCATTATTAGTTGATTTTATATTTGGTAAAAATTTTGATGAAGCTATCGTGTTGCCAGCAGATATAAATGTAAAAGAATTAAACGGACACTACGAAGAAACCCAATATTTACCACCAAATTGGCTAAAAGAATTGATGCAAAGTCAAAGTAAATTATTAATAATTGACCAAATTGACACAATTTCTAAAGAAGAACAATTAAAATTTTGTGAATTATTAGAATACCGAAAAATATCAACATTTGAACTTCCAAATGAATGTAGAATTATTGTAACTGCTCATGAAATAAATGAAAATAAAATAAACGAAGAAATATTTTCTTTAGTAGCACAAATTTAAGAGGTGACTTATGAACTATGATATTGAAGCCCTAAAAAGAAAGATGCTTGTTAAATATCCTTTCTTTGGTAGTGTAGTAGCTGGTGTAGATTACAAAGAAGATAGTACAGAACCAACTGCCGCAACTGATGGAAAAGTAATTTATTATAATCCTGAATTTTTAAATAGTATTAGCAAAGAAGAACAAACTTTTGTCTTTGCTCACGAAGTATGCCATATAGCTTTTAATCATATTTTAAGAAGTGAAGGAAAAGACGAAAACCTTTGGAACATTGCAACTGATGCAGTCATCAATCAGTTTTTAAAACGAGATGGTGCTGCTCTTGTAGATGGTGTAGTAGATATAGAAGAAGCCATAAACTATACTGCTGAAGATTTCTATCAAAAACTACAAAATGAACAGAAACAAAAACAACAATCAGAACAAAAAAATAAGAAAAACAATCAAAATGCAAATAATTCATCTGGGTCCAATGGTAATAATACTCAAAATGCAAACCAATCACCAAGTAATGAAAACCAATCCCAAAATAGTGAAAACCAATCACAAAGTAATGAAAATAAACCACAAAGTAATGAAAATAAATCACAAAACGGTGAGGATACTAAAAACGATA
Organism: uncultured Mycoplasmatota bacterium; assembly: GCA_900551105.1. Classification (GTDB taxonomy): domain Bacteria; phylum Bacillota_I; class Bacilli_A; order RF39; family UBA660; genus CAG-533. The sequence continues at coordinate 6,703 of URUT01000048.1, read as the reverse complement.
GTAATAAAACACAACAAGAAGACGATTCTAAAAATAAAAACGGTAGCACTCAAAAAAATAAAGATAAAAGTAGTGACGCTAATGATGATAAGCAAAAAGACGATAAATCATCAAAAAATACTTCCAATAATTCACATAGCAGGTGGAAAGATGCAATAAAAAAGCATAAAGAAAAAAAACAAACTGACGAAAGTGAAAAAAGTAAAAACGACATTAAGCAAAAACAAAAAGAACTAGAAAAAATGGGAGAAAAAAATGCTTTTGATAAAAATAAAGAAATTAAACAAAAGCAATTAGATGACCTAAAAAAAGAAATCCTAAATAAAGTGTCTCATGCCGGAAACCAAACAGATAGTATAAATAGAACAGTAGATAATATAGGTTCATCAAAACCAATAATTGATTGGCGATATGCCTTAAGAGAAGCAATTAAATATGATGTAGACTGGTCATATAAAAACGCTACTATTGAAGATGGTATAGTGACGCCTCATTTAGAAGAACAACCACTTCCCGAAACGGAAATAGTTTTAGACACTAGTGAATCAATAAACGAAGACCTGTTAAGAGGTTTTCTAAGAGAAACTAAAAACATCTTAAAACAATCCAAATTAAAGGTAGGATGTTTTGATAAAAAATTCTATGGATTTCATGACATTAGAACTGAAGCTGATATAGATAAGATGGAATTTGTTGGTGGCGGTGGCACTGACTTTGACATTGCTGTAAACGCTTTTTCTAGAAGAGTAGAAAATAAAATTATATTTACAGATGGCTATGGCATTGCACCAGAAAAGCCTGTAAACGCAATTTGGATAGTATTTGGTAATACTAAATTTAAACCAAAAGTTGGAAGGGTAATTCATATCTCATCAGAACAACTTTTTAAATTATGCACAAGTAGTCCATTAACAACTTCAAAAGGCAAATCACTATAAAAAAATCTAAGAACCATCAAACTCTTAGACTTTTTTTACACACAAAATCAAGCTAATACTTGCATAAAAATAGATAGTAAAGTATAATAAATAAGACGTTAAGGAGAGAAAAGTATGAAAAATGTAAAAGAATTTGAAACTAAAATAGAAGGTAAAGCATGGAGTGATGCTTTAGATAAAGCTTTTAACACTAAGAAAAAAGATTTAAAAGTAGATGGCTTCCGTAAAGGAAATTGCCCTAAAGATATTTATATTAAGAAATTTGGTATCGAAACTTTATTTATGGATGCAGTAGACAACTGTATTAATGATGCATATCATAAAATTTTAGATGACAATAAACTAGTTCCAGTATGCGAACCAAAAGTAGATATTAAAAATATTAATGCTGACTTTGTAGAATTCATTTTTACAGTAATAGAAAGACCAGAAGTAAAACTTGGCAAATATCAAAAATTAGGTGTTAAAAAAGAAAAAGTAGAAGTAACAGATGAAGAAGTAGAACATGAATTAATGCACCTAAAAGAAAAATATGCTGACATCGTTGAGCTAGACTCTGGTAAAGTAGAAAAAGGATTTACAGCAGTTATTAATTTTAGTGGTGTAGTTGATGGCAAAGTACTAGAAGGTGGTACTGGTGAAAACTATCCACTTGAAATCGGATCAAATACATTCATTCCAGGTTTTGAAGATGGTCTAATTGGAATGGAAATTGGTGAAGAAAAAGTTTTAAAATTAAAATTCCCTGAAGAATATGTTGAAAACTTAAAAGGTAAAGATGTTGAATTTACAGTTAAAGTAACTGGCTTAAAGAAACGTGTACTTCCTGAAATGAATGAAGACTTCTTCAAAGACTTAGGATACGAAAACGTTAAAACTGAAGCTGAATTAAAAGCAGAAATTAAAAAACATCTTTTAGAACATAAAGAAGCAGATGCTGAAAATAAATATATTGACGAACTATTAAGAAAAGCATCAGAAAACATTGAGGTAGAAATTAATCCTGAAATTATTGAAAACGAACAAAATCGTATGATAGATGATTATCGTAATAATTTAAAGATGCAAGGACTATCTTTAGAACAATATTTACAATTTACTAAATCAAGTATTGAAGATCTAAAAAAACAAATTGAACCTGAAGCAACATCAAGAGTTAAAATTAGATACTTATTAGAAGAAGTTAGTAAAAAAGAAAATGTTGAAGTTACTGACGAAGAAGTAAAAGAAGAAGTAAATCGTATCAGTACTGCTTATAACGTTCCAGAAAATGAAGTAATTGACATGATCGGCGGCGAAGAAATTATTAAAGCTGACCTAAAAATGCGTAAAGCAGTAGATATTATCAAAGAAAACTAGACCACAATCTAGTTTTTTAATTTCCTATAAAGCCTCTTATAATTAAAGATAACTACAAAGATTATATTAACTATCTCCGAAATAATTAAAGCATACATTGAAAACTTTAAGAAACTAAGAAGAGCCAAAACAATAAGTCTTACTATGGTACTCCAAAAAGTAGTTTTCATCATATACTTATTTTCTGATAGTGCTTGCAGTGTACTATTAATTGGTGCTTCAAAATAATAAATAATAAAGAAGAAACACATAAACTTAATATAATTGGCACCCTCAGTAGTTCTAAAAACAATCCATAAAATTTCATCGCAAAAAAAATATAAAAAAGTATTAGCACAAATTCCAAAAAGAACTGAAAACAATGTGACCTTTTTAAAAATTTTAAAGACTTTGACTTTATTTTGATAATTCTTACTCATCTCAGGCAAAAGCGCTGTACCAATCACCATCTGTAAATAAGTAGGAACTAGCAAAAGACCCAAAACATACGTATTATAAATACCATACTGATTAGTAATGTATGAAGAAGAAAAGCCCATTTTAAGCATAATATTAGTTAAAATAATTGGCTCAAAAAAATAACCAATATTACCAATAAGTCTTGAACTAGTACAGGGTAGTCCAATAGTTAAAACATCCTTAACCGTACCAAAATCAGGAACTAAATCTTTAGAACTAAAATTAAATCTCTTAGGTAAAAAGATTAAAAATATAATAATAGACATCGTTTCTGACAATATACTAATTAAAATATAACCAGTAACCGTAACTACAACTCCGTAATGCATAATTCTCGGAAGAACTAATAAAACAATAGAAAGCTTAAATATTTGCTCAATTACATTAGAAATTGCATGTGGAAACATCTGCTGCTTACCAAAAAAATAACCTCTTAAAATACTAGCAACACTAATAAAAGGAAGTACAAATGAAAGTGCTAATAAAGGATAATAAGTACTCTCATTATGAAGTAAATAAATACTAATGTATTTACTAGTAAAAACCATTATTAAAATTAAAAATAAGTTCAAAATCATTGCAATTGGTATTGCACTAAAAACAACAGTCTTACCACGTTTTTCGCCCTTAGCAACTATATTAGAAATTGCCAGTGGAAACCCCAGTGTAGTAATTGTTACAAGTAAACTAAAACTAGGCATAACTAAAGAATATATTCCAATTCCATCTGTGCCAACAACCCTCGTAAAATATATTCTAATAATGAAACTAAATATCTTAGTAATAATCCCACCAAATAAAAGGATTAAAGTACTTTTTATAAATTTATTCAAAGTAGCCTCCTACACAGTTTAAAATAAACAAAAATTGTTATATAATAATATATGAAAGAAAACTATATAATATAAGGAGTCAAAATGGATGAATTTAAATTTAACTCAATAAATGAATTATATAATCGTTTATTACCAGCAATGGAAACCAAGAAAAACGATTTATTAAGAAACACCAAAGTACTCATATCAGAAAAAGAAATATGGGGATACTTAAGATACAACTACTGGAACAAAAAAAGCAAACTAACCCTTGGAGAAATGGTAAATGATATATTATCAACTCCCGACCATGAACTTATAGATTATCATAATTTAAATACAAAATAACAAAGGAGAATCAAAATGTATAAAATAGAAGACATAATACTTAAATGTCGTCAAAATGAATTTACAGCTGAAGAATTAAGTAATATATCTTTAGCACATAAAATAGTAACTGAAGAATTTAGCTCTAATAGTGAAGTTTATAGTACTGAATCTATTATTCACTTTACTAACGTAGCAGGCATCCTAGCAGACTTAAATGCTGATAGCACAACCGTTATTGCTGGGCTTCTTCATGGCATGACTAGTGAAAAACAACTAGAAATAGTTTCTAAAAATTTTGGAGAAGACTATGAAAGCATTATTAAAAATCTAGAAAAAATATCTCACTTAAAAACCAGTGAATTTGATAAAACTACAAGCAACAATCTAAAAAAACTTTTAGTAGGACTAGCCGAAGATGCTAGAGTCTTAATTATCAAAATAGCTGATAGACTAGATGTCATGAGAAATGCCTACATTCTGCCACCAGAAGAGCAAAAACAAAAAGCAATTGGCACTATGGAAGTATACGTTCCAATCATTCATAGACTTGGTATTAACTCAGTTAAAAGTGAACTAGAAAACCTATGCTTAAAATACACTAAACCTGACATGTATAAAGAAATAGAAGATAAACTAAACGGAACAACTGAAGAACTAAATGCAAGTCTTAATGAGATGAAAGAAAACATCAGTGACATCTTAACTGAACATGGAATTAACTTTGAAATAAAAGCTAGAGTTAAAAGCATTTATAGCATTTATCATAAACTTACAACAGGCCATAAATGGAACGAAATATATGACATCCTAGCCATGAGACTAATCGTTCCAACCGAAGAAGACTGTTACCTAGCAATCGGTTTAATTCATGCTAAATATAGACCAGTTCCTAAAAGATTTAAAGACTACATTGCTATGCCAAAAGAAAATATGTACCAGTCATTACATACATCAGTTTTTGGTTCAAATGACAACATCTACGAAATCCAGGTAAGAACCCCTGAAATGGACGAAATCGCGGAGCACGGTATCGCTTCTCACTGGTCATACAAGGAACATGGTAAAAATATTCAAAACCTAATGGAACAAAAACTAGAAATTTTTCGTAACACTATCAAAATGGCTAGTTACGAAAATGATGAAGGCTTTCAAAAAAATATTAATGATGAAATCTTTAACACCCAAATCTATGTATTTACTCCAAAAGGTGACGTTATGGAGCTACCAAGTGGTTCAACACCAATTGACTTTGCCTACCGCATTCACTCAGGAGTAGGGGATAAAACTGTTGGAGCTATTGTAAACGACCAAATAGTTCCCCTAAACTATAAATTAGAAGATGGAGACATCATCAAAATCAATACTTTAAACTCAGCTAAGCCTAACAAAGAATGGCTAAACTTTGTTAAAACAACCCAGGCCAAAAATAAAATAAAAGCCTATTTTTCTAAAAAAGATCGTGAAAACTATATTGAACTAGGAAAAGACTTACTAGAAAAAGAAATCCGTAAGCAAAAACTAAGTATCTCCGAAGTTCTAAAAGAAGAAAACATTAATAAACTAACAACTGACTTAAAACTAAAAGACTATGACGAGCTACTTTTAAGTATAGGTTCTTTAAGATACACTCCTGCATATATCATTGATTTAATTTATGAAGATAAAAAACAAATAGAAGATATCATGCTAGAAAGAGTAAACCGTAAAGTAATTAATAAAAAAACAAATTACAAAGATGATATCATTGTAGCTGGAGAAGGTAATATCTTAGTATCTCTAGCACACTGCTGTAATCCCGTTCCTGGAGATGAAATAATTGGCTTTGTAACTAAAGGAGAAGGTGTATCAGTTCACAAGAAAACTTGTCCAAACATCAGTGATAAAACTGAAAGACTGATAGATGTAGCATGGAACAACAAAGAAGAATCTTTATTCAATGCAAATTTAACAATCAAAACCAACAGCATGCAAAATCACATCTTAGAAATTGTAACAGCAGCCAGTGTTAAAAACGTATCAATAAATAGTATAAAAGAATATGAAAACAAAGAAATGCTAGACTATCAAGTAAGCGTTAGAGTATCTAATAAAGACAAACTAGAACAGTTTATAGACGAAATACTAAAACTAAATTTTGTAATGGAGGTAACTAAATAATGAGATTAGTAATACAAAGAGTAAAAGAAGGAAGCGTAAGCGTTGATAATAAAATAGTAAATGAAATAAAAAAAGGATACGTCATTTTAGTAGGTATAAACATTGAAGATAACGAAACAGACATTGACTATCTTGTAAGAAAAACCCTAAATTTACGAATCTTTGATGATGAAAACGGCGTAATGAATAAAAGTATTGTGGATATTAATGGTGAAATATTATCAATTAGTCAGTTCACTCTACAAGCAACAACTAAAGAAGGTAATAGACCAAGCTATGTAAATGCTATGAAAGGTCCAGATGCAATCAAACTTTACGAAGAATTTAATCGTAAACTAAACGAACAAATAAAAACTCTACCAGGAGTATTTGGTGCCGACATGACAGTAAATATCGTTAACGATGGCCCAGTAACTATTATTATTGACAGTAAAAATAGATAGTTAAAATTAAGAAATCTCTCAGATAAAATAACGAGAGATTTTTTTCATATCAAGAATACAAAGCAATATAATTGTCTACTTTAAGTTTACCACTGCAGCAAAGTGTCTAAATATATGATAAGTTTTCCACGGGACTTTGTCAATATTGGGACTTTGTCAATATTTTAGACATTAAATAGAGGGGGTTTTTGAATTTTTTCCT
>URUT01000047.1 GCA_900551105.1 uncultured Mycoplasmatota bacterium | reverse complement strand
AAATAATGATAGTAGTGTTTTAACTAAAGGTACAGCAGGTTATTATTTAGAGTGTGTTGAGGTAAGTTGTTCTAATAATAAAAATAGTCATAAAAAACTTAATAATGTTTCTGTTAGTTGTGCCAATGGTAATACTAAACCAAATGCATTAATTAATTCTGGTGCTGTTCCTAGTGATGTTAAGGATGGTACTACTTGTAATGAAAATGGAACATATTTATATTATACTCAGAGAATATATTTTAACTGTACATTAAATGAAGATAATAGTGAATATAAACCAGTAAATAATAATGATAATAACAGTAGTACTGATAAAGATGGAAATCAAACTAATAATTCGGGTAATCAGACTAATAATAATGAGAAGAGTCCTAATACTGGAGTAGAAGATTATTATTTAGCACTTGGAATTGGGACAGTCGTTCTTGTTACTGTATTATTTATCTTAAATAAGAAAAATGTTTTTAAAAAGATTTAAATATTAATAATTTTATGATATATTATTAATATAGATATGGAAGATACCGTAGGGATGACCATTTCTGGTATCTTTTTTTTGGAGGATGTTATGAAAAGGTTTTTGGCTTTTGTTTTACTTAGTATGTTTCCTTTAACTGTATGGGCAGAATTAGATGTTAATTATGTTAAGGATTATCAAACTTGTTTGGATTTTCAAAATAGTTATTCTAGTTCTAATTTTAGTCAAGGTTATTTTGGACACTGCGTTCAAGCTACTTGTTATGGTGGAGAATGGAAGACTAGCTTTTATACTGAGGGGTTAGTTAAGTGTTATAATGGAAATACTGATCCAATATATACAGTAGCAAAGAGTACTTGTACAAAGTATTATGGTTCTTGTAATAGTACAGCATATCCTTCATATTGTGGTATACTTGCTTCTTATGATTGTTCTAGAACAAGTAATGGTTTGCCTTATAAACCGTCTTCTACTAAGCCAGTTACGACAACAACAACTACAAAAAAGAGAACAACAACTAGAAGACAGCCGGGGACAACTACTACGACTACTACAACTACAACAACAACGACAACAACTGTAAGTGCTAAAGATAGTAATAACTATTTGAGAGAACTTACTTTGGAAGATGTAGATTTTACTTTCTCTAGAGATGTAGAAACATACAATATAAGAGTTAGTGAAGATACAAAAAATATTAAGGTTAGAGCAATAGCTGAAAGTGATAAAGCGACTGTAAAGATTAGTAATAATGAAAATATTAATAGTAATTTACCAATTGAGGTTATGGTTACCGCTGAGGATGGTAGTTTAAGAATTTATAAAATTAACATTAGTTTTGAGGATGTGCTTGATGATAATAATCGTTTAGCAAAGCTAGAAGTTAGTGGATATAATCTTTCTTTTGATAGTAATACTTATGATTATAAACTTAAAATAAAGAAGAAAGTTAAAAGCTTAGATATTTCAGTAGAAACATTAAGTGAAACTGCTACATATGAAATTAAGAATAATGAAAATTTAAAAAATAATAGTCAGATAACAATAACAGTTACAGCTGAAAATGGGGATGAATTAAATTATAATATTTTGATAAAAAAGTCTAGTAATTTTGGTTTAGTCGTGATTATAATATTAGTACTTGGTGCGGCAGGATATGCCGTATATAGATTAGTTATTAATTTACCAAGGGATAAGGATGATGAAGGTTATGACTACGAATAAGAAAAGATTTTTAAAATTATTAATATTAATTATATTAGTATGTCCTTTAGTGGTTTTTGCTGATGAGGTTGTTGGTGAGAACTTTTGTAGTGAGCAAGAGACACAGAGTTTAATGCTATTTTTAGGGTATATTATTATGTTTGTTAAATATTTTGTGCCACTTGTAATTATTGTTAAGGGAATGTTTGAATTTTATAATGTTGTTAAGAGTGGCAAACAGGAAGATATGAAGAAGGCTGGGTTTAATGTAGGAAAGAGAATCTTAGCAGGAGTTATCATTATGCTTTTACCAACACTTATTAATATATCTCTTGGTTTGATTAAGGATTGGAATAGCGATTATAAATCCGATTATGATAAATGCACAGAATGCTTGTTTAACCCAACTTCGTGTTAAGCAAGTATTTTTATTAATTTTAAAATAGAAAATTTACAAATTACCGAATAAAATGTCTACAAATTACCGAAAATAATTTTAAAACCTAGGTTTTTAATGAATAATCCATCATTTTTGATGGTACTTACTGTTACTGGAAGTTTTGCTTATCAAAGAGAAGATGGAGTATATGTTGTGCCAATTGGCCGTTTAAAAAATAAATCATTTTGGATGATTTATTTTTTTCTGTACTTGAAAACATAATTAAATGTTGCTATAATTAATTTATCATAGAGAAGAATAAAATGGAGGAATTTGTATGAATAATATTTTAGTTGGAATTAAGAGATTTTTGGGTAATAAAAATACGGTTACAATTATGGGTGTACTTGCTGGTATAGCTGTACTTTATATAGGATATAACTGGAGAGTTAAACAAGCAATAGAGCCAAAGAGTGTACCTTATGCTAAGCAGGAGATTGCTGCTAATACGTTAATTACTAATGATATGGTTGGATCTGTTAAAGTTAGTAAAAGTATGGTTGATTCTACGCAAAATTTAGCAACTAGTAATAATCAAGTGGTTGGTAAGTATGTTTCTTATGATTCTACAATTCCTGAAGGCAGTTTATTTTACAAGAGTCAGTTAATGACTGAGGAGCAACTTCCTAACTATATTGTTCGTAATATTCCTGAAGGCTATACTGTTTATAGTTTAGAGGTTAATTCACACTTAACGTATGCTAATTCTATTATGCCTAATGATTATATAGATTTATATTTTAAAGCGATTGATGATGAAAATAAAGTTATTTTTACTAAGTTAATTGAGAGTATTAAAGTTATTGCTGTTAAAGATTCTCAAGGTAAGAGTGTGTTCTCTTCTGAGTCTAAGAATAGTCAGCCAGCAGAGTTAGTATTTGCGGTTCCTGATGATATGTTCTTACTTTTAAAGAAGAGTGATTACATAACTAGTAATAGTATTGCTATTGTTCCAGTACCAAGAAATGCTAATTATACAGAGAATCCTAATGCTACACAGGTTGCTAGTGATGTTATTATAGATTTTATCTTATCTAAGAGTGCTTATATTCCTGAGAATAATACGAATGGTACTGATGATAATAATACAAATAATAATGGTTAATGAAAGAACGGTGATATAATGACAGATGCTATATTTTCCGAGATTGATTTTGGACCTTTAAAAGAGTTTTTAGATGATGATAATATTACTGATATTTCGTATAGTAATGGTGGTCAGGTATGGCTTAAAACATTAGATAAAGGTGTTTATCAGGTAATTAGACCGGAGATTAATAATCCACTTATGGAGAAGCTTGCATTCCAGTGTTCTAATGTAATGGGTAAGACATTTAATATGGCTCATCCGTTTCTTGATGCTGAGAGTGCTGAGTTACGTTTAAACTTTGTACATGATAGTATTGCTACTAATGGAATAGCTTGTGTTATTCGTAAGACACCAGCAAAGATTCGTTTAAATAAAGATAAATTATTAAATGAAAAGTATTGTACTTTGCAAATACATGATTTTTTGATGAAATGTGTTGAAGGACACTGCAATATAATTGTTTCTGGAGAAACTGGTTCAGGTAAAACTGAGCTTGTTAAATACCTTGCAAGTCATACTAAAGAAAATGAAAAGATTATTACAATTGAAGATACATTAGAACTTCACTTAGATAGAATATTTCCAACTAGGGATATAGTTGCGATGAAGACAAATAATATTGCATCTTATACTGATGTTCTTGTTACTTGTATGCGTCAGAACCCTAAATGGATTTTACTTTCTGAGGTTCGTAGTGCAGAAGCAGTTATGGCAGTTAGAAACTCTATTTCTTCAGGTCATAACATTTTATCAACAATTCATGCTGATAAAGCAGCAAGTATTCCAATGCGTATGTATTCACTTTTGGAGACTAATCAAGATGTTAAACAGTTTTTGGCGACTATTCATAGATATGTACAAGTTGGGGTTTATGTTAAAGGGTATATGAGTAAAGCTCTTGGAAGATTTCAAAGAGAGATTATGGAGGTTACTGAGTTTTATGTTGATGAAAATAACAACCCTTGTACAAATATTATTTATAAAAAGAGTGTAGATGGATCTTTTAGTATGAAGAATCCTACTAAGTATTTACTTGATTATTTATCTATACAAGGTGTAGAGCTTCCTGCTGATACATTTAGACTTGGTAAGGTAAATAATGGTAATGAAGAAAATAAGATAGATATTAATGATATGGAACTACCTAAAGTAGCTGCCTAGAAAGGAAAAATAATATGGAGCTAGTATTACTGATTTTAATTGCTTTGTTTATTATTTCTTATAGAAAAAATGACGGAGAAAGTGTTTATAAATTTATTGCTAGAGAAATTACTAGTATTTATGATAAGTATGCTCCATATAGTTTTAAAACCGTTAGAGAAAAGTCTATTGAACTAGGTGAGGAATATACAACTAAACAGTATGTTACTCAAGTTGCTGTTTTTGGTATTGTGGGGGCTGGAGTAGGCTATCTATATTTTTATAATATTATTTGGGCGATTGTTTATGGGGTAGCTGCAATTGCATTTATTCCTTATTTAGCATTTTTAAGATGCAAAAGAGTTTATAGTGAATTTATATTTGAACAAATACAAGTATATACGACTAACGTTATAATGGAGTTTAATACCACACAATCTTTTGTTAAAGCTTTAGAGGGTGTTAGAGATTCAGGAGTTTTAGAAAATCCAGTTCTTGAAGATGTTAAGATGATGATTGATTTAAGTTATCAAAATGGTACTATAGAGCAGTCAATTAGTTATTTTAATGAGAAATATCCGTATTATATGGTTAAGAATATGCATCAGTTATTTTTACAGATTACTAGAGAGGGAGCTAAAGATTCTGGTGAGAGTTTAGATAATATGCTTTTAGATATTGATATGCTTGTAGAAGGTGTTTATAGAGATAAAATGGATAGAGAGCAATATCATAAAAAATTCTTAACATTTGGTTTTGCACTATACTTTCTTGTAATGCTTACTCAGATGCTTTTAGGAAAGCAATCTTATATTAATATGCTTAGTAAAGTGTATGTAGTTATGCTTTTACATGGAATTATTATCATAAATACTTATTTCTTAATAGATGGTGAAAAGTATTATAATGAAAATACTGGAGGTGAGTAATTATGATGATAGAGGTTATGTTACTCGGAGTTATTTTATATATAATTTTAGAGTACAATGGTAGTATTAGTACAAATAAGTTTATTATTGATAATGAGGATTTATTTAAAAAACTTAAAGAGAAAGATTTTGATTTTTATGCTAAAGCAAAATATGGAGATTCTGTTGATGTAGAGTTACTTTTTAATTCAAGATTAAAGAATGGGTTATTAGTTATTTTCTTATTAATCTTTGCTTTTATTACAGATCTTACTTATGTTAAAATATTATTTTCTTTAATAGCGGGTTATGGTGCTTATAAGTTAAATTATCTTAAATTGAGAAAATATTATAAGACGCATTTACATGAAATTGATATTATGCTTCCTTATTATTTGAAAAATTTAGAGATTTTGGTTCAGCATTATACGGTGCCAGTTGCTTTAGGTAAATCAATAGATGAAGCACCTCAAATATTTAGGGGTGGGCTTAATGATTTAATAGCTAAAATAAATGCTGGAGATTCTACAATTAATCCTTATATGGATTTTGCAAGAGACTTTCCAGTTAGAGATTCAATGCGTATGATGAGACTTTTATATCGTCTTAGTTTAGGTAGTCAGGAAAGGAAGCAAGAACAGTTGTTAACTTTCTCTAGAAATATTTCTAACTTGCAACAAAAAGCTAGAGAAACTAGATATAAAGAGAGATTAGAAAAGATGGAAAGTAAGACAATGATTATGTTAATTTCCACTGGTATAGGAGTTATGGCACTTTTAATAATTTCAATTTTAATGTTATTTACTAGTAGTATGTAGAAGGACTTTTTGGTTCTTTTTTTGTTTAATTTGATATTAAAGTATGTTATTATATAAATAGTGAAAATAGGTGATTAAAGTGAATAATAATAAAAAGAAATTGAAATTTTATTCAGCGTTACTTGTAACTGTACTTTGTATAATAGGGGTTTCTTATGCTTGGTTTAGGTTATACTTGTCACAGAGTGAGAGTAATAGGATTTCAGCAAGAACTTGTTTTGATACTACTTTAACTGAAGATAGTGCAAAGATAAGTTTAGATGGAGCAGTACCAGAAAGTGATGAAAAGGGACTGACAGAAACACCCTTTACTTTTACTTTAAAAAATAATTGTACAGGGTATATTAGAGCTTACATAACAATAGATAGTGCATATAGAACTAGTACAAGTACATCATACTTAAAAGATAATAAAATAAAAGTAAATATATCACCAACAGGAACAACCCTAAATCCATCTAGCTTGTTAACTGATAAAGCGTTAATTGAACTTGAAGGAAGTAGATTAGGCTATTCAATCATTGACGTTGGGCTTAATTCAAACGAAGAGAAGACGTTTGATCTTAGAGTATGGATGGATAGTAGTACAACAATAGATGAGGGATTAAATAAAACATGGGAAGGTAAAATAGTAGTGTTAACTGAAGCTCAAATTGTTGGAGCACCAAACGGATGGAATAGTGCTAAAGATGGAACTCTGCTTGCATCCTTAAGAAATAACATAGAAATCTCTAAACCTATAACCATCCCAGGAAAAGAAGTAAGTGCTCATACATTAGATGATATAGTTGATACATCAACAGAAAGTGTATCATCAACATACCAAGCATATTACTTTACTTACGGAACCGGTTGGGAAGCAAATGGTACTAAGTTTAACCTAACTGGAGCAGCAGTAACAGCAGATACATATGCTAATTCATATTCTAGTTTAGTTGGTAAATATCTTGGTAGTAAATATGCTTCTAGAGTCGGTTCAAGCACTGCCGAAACTATGCAAACAACATATTTAAATAATGTTTATTATGTAGTAAGCGCTACACAAAATAGTTTTACTTATAAAGAAATAGGTTCAAACAAGAATACAACAGAAGCAGTTCTTGCATCTGCAGAAGATGATTATGGAACATCTTACTACTTTAGAGGTGCTGTAAAAAACAACTATGTGGAGTTTGCGAATAAATGTTGGAGAATAGTAAGAATAAATGGGGACGGTTCTGTAAAACTTGTTCTTCATAATGATAATACATCTAAAGTAGCTAATCCTTGTTCATCTGCAAATAATAGTGGTGATGCAGCATTTGCTAGATACTCTGGTACAACGTATACAAGTAAATTTAATACAAATTATAATGACAATGCGTATGTAGGATTTATGTATGGAACTGCTGGTGCAAGTGATTATGCAAGTACACATGCAAATACTAATAAGAGCACAATACTAACGAATTTAGAAACGTGGTATAAAAATAATTTAGCTTCATATGATGATAAACTAGCAGATACAATTTGGTGTAATGATAAGAGTACAGTAAGTGGAGGACTTGGGTATGGGACAAACAAAACAAATTATGCAGCAGATAATAGATTGAGTTCTACTAAGCAACCAACATTAAAATGTCCTAATGACAATAATGGTGGAAAGTTATCTAAATTTACTGTTGATGATACAACGAATGGTAATGGTAACTTAACTTATAAAATAGGGTTATTAACGGCAGATGAACTGGCATTTGCTGGTTATTATATGCGTGATATACGTGAAATTTATAATCGTTCTACATATTTACAAGAGAATACTGGAGGTATTAACTGGTGGTCCTTGTCGCCTTTAAGCATCTGGGATGACGTTGCTTTCGTTTGTTCCGTGAGCTGGAACTCCTTGGGCGGCTTGCTCGACAACATTGGCGTTCGTCCTTCAATTTCTCTTAAATCGACGACCAACGTAACCGGAAATGGTACAAGTGAAAATCCATACAAAGTAAAAACGCAAATGAAGTGAAGAATTAAAATGCCGAAATCGTCAGTCGCAGAAGTCCCGAGAAACCTTTAGAGGTACAGACTGACAAGCGAGAGAGATAAAAAATATCAAGTGGAAATGGAACTAGAAACAATCCTTACAAAGTTAGTTAATTTTTGATGAATAGGGATTGACAAGTATATTTATTTTTTTGTATAATATAATTGTCTAAAGTAAAGATATGTGTATTTTAATTAATGATTTATGTTTATATTTTAAAGAAATATAGGCATATAAATTT
>URUT01000046.1 GCA_900551105.1 uncultured Mycoplasmatota bacterium | reverse complement strand
CAAAAACCCCCTCTATTTAATGTCTAAAATATTGACAAAGTCCCGTGGAAAACTTGGTGGTAAGTGCAAACAAATGTGTGCAGCAAAAAACATCCTACTTTTGATTATTTTTGTAGGATGTTTGATTATTTAGTTTCTATCTTCTATTTGAAAATCTAATAATTCTGTACATATTTTTTTATATAAATCTTGCTCGTGTCCTATTGTATCTATTAGAAACATTTTGTCTGTTTCATATTCTTTTAAACCTCTAATATAATAAGTTTTATCATCATCTAAAACAATAAATGGCATAATATTATTTTTTAAGCATTCTTTAAACATAATAATTCTGCCAACACGACCGTTGCCATCACCAAAAGGATGAATTTTTTCAAATCTATAATGAAAGTCTATAATATCTTCTAAAGTAATATTTGATTTAGAGTTATAATCTTTTAACAGTTCATATATTTCCTTTTCTACATCTTCTGGAGCCGTGGTATTAATAACATTAACTATGCCAATTATATTCGGAATAACTTTGAAGCCACCAACGTTATATCTAGGGTTTTCTTCATCACTAGTGTTTCTTTTTAAAATCTTATTCATTTCTATTATCATATCTTTAGTTAAGACTTTATCAACATTATCTAACATATAATCAAATAATTTAAAATGATTTTTAGATTCAATTAGATCATCTAATTTAACTAATTCGTCACTTTTTGGAATGAATGAAGATGTGTTAAATATTGCTTCTGTTTGTTCATCAGTTAATTTACTTCCCTCAATTTTGTTTGAATTGTATGCAAAATTTACTTGAGAATAATGATATATATTGCCTTTGAATTTTGACTCTTTTTGTTTGATTAGTTCATTTTTAAGTTTATTTATATCCATTAATAATCACCATTTTCTTAACTTTAAAATTTTCTATATTTATTATAACACGTTTCTTATTAAATTTTTTTAATTCGTTTTGTAAAAAAAACAATAAACTTTTGTTAGTCTATTGTTTTAGTATTTTTTCAAGTGCTCTATATGGAAGTGTAGCACAAGTTTTACGGCTTTCTTGTTTATAGATTTCATCAAATGCTAGGGCTTCTTCTAAGCCTTCTTGATGATATGGCTTTTCGTTTACCATGTTTTCAAAGTTCTCTATATATTCTTTTGCTTCTTCAATAGTTTTACCTATGATGTTTTTAATCATAACTGATGTTGAAGCGGTTGATATAGCACAGGCTTCTCCGTCAAAGTATGCATCTTTAATCATGCCATCTTCTAGCTTTACAAATACATTTATATCATCAATACAAGATACGTTATTAGCATTTGCTTTTAGAAAGTCATTTTTGGTTTCTTTATGAAAAGGATTTGTGTAATTTTCTAATAATATTTCTCTTTTTAGTTCTGGTTCCATTATTCTATCATTTCTTTCATTATTTTATCTTTATTACTTAATAGTTCTACTAGAGCATCTAGTTCTTCATATGTATTATAGAAATATAAGCTTACTCTTACAGTGTTTTTAACACCAATTGATTTTTTTAAAATTTTAGCACAGTGGTTTCCTGCTCTTACGCAGATGTTATATTTATTTAGGTAGTAGGCAACGTCTTGACTAAAGATTCCTTCTACATTAAATGCTACGATACCACTGTCTGCTTCTTCGTTTACAATATTTATATATGGTATTTTTTTTAATTTGTTTGTTAGATATTCTTTTAGTTTTTGTTCGTAAATTGCTATTTTGTCCATACCAATGTTACTTAAGTATTTAATAGCTTCTCCTAAGCCAATAGCTCCAGCGATATTAGGTGTTCCTGCTTCTAATCTATGAGGTATTTCTTTTAGGTAGATTTCTTTTTCATTGTCAAATGATTCATTCATTCCACCACCAAGGATTAAAGGTTCTATGTTAGTTAGTAATTCTCTTTTAGCATATAAAACCCCGATACCGGTTGGTCCACACATTTTGTGTCCTGAGAATGCTAGGAAGTCGATGCCGGTTTCTTTAACGTTTACACTTTTATGTGGTACACTTTGAGCTCCATCTACTACTACAAAAATGTTATTTTCGTGAGCAAAGTCAGTAATTTCTTTAATTGGTCTTACGTCCCCTACAACATTAGTTATTTCAGCAATTGCAATTACTTTAGTTTTTGGTGTTACAACCGTCTTTAGGTTTTCTAAAGTTACGTGAAGGTTACTATCTAAAGGTATGTAATTAATTTTTAAGTCATGTTTATTTGCTAATCTAAACCATGGTAAAACGTTACTTGCGTGTTCAGCGTTAGTAATTATTATTTCGTCTCCTGGTTCTAAAAGATTATCAAAAAATCCTGTTGCTATATAGTTTAAACTTGCTGTGTCTCCTGAAGTAAAGACTATTTCATCGGTATCAGCACCAATAAATTCGGCCACGATTTTTCTAGCGTTTTCGTATTCAACGTCTACTTTGTAACTAATACTATAATCGCCTCTATGAGCATTAGCACTGTATTTTTCGTAGTATTCATTCATTTTATCTATTACACACTGTGGTTTAAAGGTTGTTGCTCCATTATCTAAATATATTATGTCTTGGTTTAACATTGGAAAATCTTCGCGATGCATTTATATCACCTCCGTTTTTATTAATTCTTTTATTTTGGTTTGTAATTTAAGATCACTTATTGTTTTAATTAGATGCCCAGTTAAGATTAGTTCTTTAGCACTTTCATTATCTATTCCTTTACTCATCAAATATTTTAATTCACGGCTGGGTACAGAAGAAATAGTAACGTTATGATTAGCGATTACTTTACCAGTTTGGATTAACATATTTGGTATTACTACGGTTTTGCCTTTGCCAATATTAATTATTCTAACGTTTTCTAGTAGTTCATTGTTGACTTTGTCCTTGTTTATATAGCCATCAATATTTATCACGGTATTTTCCTTATTTATTCCAAAAAGATTAATGGTTAGTTTTGAATTTTCATTTAAAAAATTAGATATAATGTTTAATTTATATTCATCTTTGGTAATAAATGAGTGGTTTAAGGTAAGCTTAGAATTTTCTTCTAATTCTATATTGATGTTTGTTTCAGCTTTTTCTATGATATTAAAATAGTTTATTTCTAAATGAGCATTTTTTTTGACAGTTATTTTTAAGTTATTTATAGGACTACTACAAATATTTACTTGGGCATCATTTAAAACTTCTAAAGATTTTATTTCTTTTTGATAAATATATAAATTACTTTTTAATAATTTAACATTATCTAATACTATATTATTCTCTTTCATTATTATCACTTACTTTATTTGTACTAGAAAAAGCACTATATCCTTCTTTTTCAATTTTTTCTGCAAGTTCTTGGCCACCTTCTGAGACAATTGTTCCATCTTTGATGATGTGAATGTGAGTGGCGTTTAGTTTTTCTACTAAATCTTTATGATGGGTAATTAAGAGAATGCCACAGTCGTGAGTGTTAAAGTATTCGTTTAGGTTTTGACATACGATGTTTAGACTATCAACGTCTAGGCCACTATCTAACTCATCTAGGATTATTAGTTTTGGTTCTAACATCCAAAGGTGTAGAAGCTCGCATTTTTTTCTTTCACCGCCGCTCATTCCTTCATTTATACCACGATGAATAAAGCTGTGTGGAATATGAAGTTTGTCACAGTACTCTTCCATTTTTTTATTAAATTCAAAAATAGGAACGTTTTTGCCAGTTTTAATGCTGATTGCTCTTCTTAACATTTCGGCGTTAGTTACGCCTGGTATTTCAATAGGACTTTGATCTACCAAATAGATGCCTTTAAGTGCTCTTTCATTGGTTTGTAAATTTTCTAAGTCTTCGGCGTTAAAGTAAATTTTGCCGTTTGTTATTTTGTAGTCTTCACTGCCCATAATTGTTTTACAGATGGTACTTTTGCCAATTCCATTAGGCCCCATAATTGCATGGATTTCACCTTTATTGATGTTTAAATTAAAGTTATGTAAAATATTTTTATTATCTATATTAACACTTAAATCTACTATCTTAAGCATATTAATTCCTCTTTTCCTATAAAACCGTTATTATTGTAGCAAAAATTGAATTAATTTTCAATTATTTAGAGATAAGAAAAAAGGACTAAAATTCTTTAATCCTTTCATTATTATTCTTCAGGTTTGTTTTCTATTTTAACTAGGACTTCCCTTGGTTTTGACCCGTTTGGGCCTCCAATTATTCCTCTTTCTTCTAATAGGTCAATGATTCTAGCAGCACGGTTGTAGCCAAATCTAAATCTTCTTTGAATTAGCGAAGCACTGATTTTGCCAGTTTGAATAGCAAAGTCTACTACTTCATTGTACATTGGATCATCATATTCTTCTTTAGGACTATCTGCGCCAGCCATGTGATCATCTGGTACTTCAGTAATTGAATTATCGTATTTTGCTAGTTGCTCATGAGATACATAGTCTATTAAACGCTCTATTTCTTCATCAGAGATAAATGTACCTTGAATACGAGTTGGTGTGTTTTCACCCATTGGTAAGTATAACATATCACCTTTTCCAAGTAGTTTTTCAGCTCCAGCAGCATCTAGGATTGTACGAGAGTCAATTTGACTTGCTACGGCAAAGCTAATTCTTGATGGAATATTGGCTTTTACGACACCAGTGATAACGTCAGTTGATGGCCTTTGAGTTGCAACGATTAAATGGATACCAGCGGCACGAGCCATTTGGGTAATACGCATAATTGAGTCTTCTACTTCTTTGGCAGCAACTAGCATTAAGTCAGCAAGTTCGTCAATGATTACTACTATATATGGTAGTTTTGGAACGCTTACATCGTTTGCTTTATTTTTCTTTTCAATAATTTCATTATAAGTTTTAATGTTTTTAGCACCGGCTTCACTAAATAGGTCGTATCTTCTTTCCATTTCAATTACAATCTTTTGAAGAGCAACGTTGGCTTTTTTAGGGTCAGTTACAACTGGACATAGTAAGTGTGGTACTCCGTTATAGTTAGATAGTTCTACTTTTTTAGGATCTACTAATACTAATTTGATTTCATCGGGTTTCATGAACATTAAGATTGAGGCAATGAAACTATTAATACATACAGATTTACCACTACCAGTAGAACCAGCTACTAGTAAGTGAGGCATTTTTGAGATGTCGCCACAGCAGGTTCTTCCCATTAGGTCTTTTCCTAGGGCAACTAAGATTTTAGCATCGGCCATATTTTTAGGAATGCTATTTAAGACTTCTCTAAGTGGAACAGAAGCAATATTTCTATTTGGTATTTCAATTCCGACAGTACTTTTGCCAGGAATTGGAGCTTCTATTCTAACGTCTTTGGCTGCTAGTGCTAGAGCAATTTCTTTATTAATACTGGTAATCCTACTTACTTTAGTACCAGCTTTAATTTCTACTTCAAATTGAGTTACAGCTGGGCCTTCATGAATAGCAACTACTTTACCGGTTATTTGAAAATCACTTAGTACTTTTTCAAGAGCAATACGGTTTTGATTTAAGAATTCGGTGGTATTGCCTTTAGTGCTTTTCTTAACTGGATTTAAAATATCTAATGATGGTAGTTTGTATTCACCAGCTTGAGCAGGCGTATTATCTACGGTAATGGCTGGTTTAGGTTCTTTTTCAGGCTCTTCAGTATGATAATTTTTTAAGTCTTCTGAACTTGTAATAATTACTTTGGATTCTTCTTTTACATCTGCTGCATCAGGTTCACTGTGAGTTATGATAGCTCCAGTTTCATCATCGTCTTCTGATGGCTTAAATAGACTTGATTCTGACACACCTTTATTAATCTTTTTAAAGATATTACCAATTTTCTTAAACATGTCACCAAATGATAAGTCAAATAACATGAATAGACCAAATGCACCAAGAACGCCTAGGATTATGTAAGTTCCTTTGATATCAAAGAGATTTACTAGCCCCCAAGCAAAGAATGCACCAATAATTCCACCACCAGTTTGACCAATATTTAAGTAGTTTGTATCACTAATTGTTGTCATGAAATTATTGATGGTATTTTGAAAAACATCATTAGTTTTAATTTTTGCTGCATCATTTATATAATCTATATGAGAAAACGCTAAAAGAGCAATTAAAACAATATATAAACCAATTAGTCTACCACTAAAGAATTTTGGTGGTTCTCTTTTAATAATCATAAATAAGCCTAAGATAAGTAAAATTATGATAAATATTGACCACCAAGTTCCCATTAAAAAGATAGAAAATGATTTAACAATATGTCCGACAGGGCCAAAGTTACCTATCCCAATTATACTTACTAAAACAAGGATAAGACCAGTTAGCTCGGAACTAAATTTTACTTTACCTTCATCACTGTTTTTACGTTTTTTCTTCTTTGCCATACTATTCACCATATCCATTGTACTAAATTTATTAAAAAAAATCTAGATTAAAGAGACTATTATTGACTGGGATTTATTTTTTAAATGTACTTAAGTTTTTTTCTTGTGGAAGATATTTTTTGATTTCGGCTTTCATATCATTAAAAATTTGCTCAGAATTGGAATTAGCAACTTGTTCTTTTTCTCTTATGATTGAGCTTTCAATTGGTATTTGCTCACCAGTAGGTTTTGCTAAAACTATTCTTATACTTTTACCAGTAAAACCATCAAAAGCAGTTATGTTACCGATATATTGTCTTAAAAAACTATTTAGAGCTGTTTTATCATTTAAGATTTTGGAATTTTCATAATCATTAAATGTGATAGTTACATCCCTACTATGGTTAATTCTAAATATAGTAAAACTTTTTAGTTCGGTAGGTATTTCCACGGTTAGATTTAAAGAATTTGAAAAATGGTTTAGAATATATAGATGTTCTATTTCTTTATTTAAAATAATTTTATTTACTGCAGAAATATCCCCATTGAAGCTTGTAGGGCCATCTAATATGATTTCACTTAGTCCGTTTGGTAGTGTTATAGTGCTAGGCTTATATTTTCTTAATTTATATATTGTGATTTGTTCCGCGGGGTTATTATATGCTGGTTTCATTCTAAAAACTTTTATTCCAGGAAGAATAAACTCTTTTTCATTTGGTACTAATGACGGAGATAATACATTATAGAAATTGTATATTTTATATAAAGATTCTCCTAACACGTCAAGCCGTTTTTCTTGCGGAACGCTATAAATGAGTTTTAATAACGTTAACAACGGAATTTCATCACAAAAGTGTTCATCGTAAGTGATTTCTTTTAGTAATTTTGTACAATCTTGATTTTTAATTTTGATTTTTTGAAAAAGTTCAATGATTCTTTCTAGTGGATTGGGATAATTTAGTACGTTATAGAATTTTAATAATATCTGATTATTTAGTATACCATCTTGTATGTTATTTTCATCTTTAGTAAAGAATAAACTCTTATAAGCTGCCTCTAGTCTTAGTGCGTCATTACGAGTTATTGCTTTGCTTGTAAGTTTCTTTTTTAATAGTTCTTCTTGGTCAATATTCTCATAAGAAAGAGTTTGATTATTTGATATTTTGTTTTTCATTATTTCTTTGATGATTTCAGCTATTTGAGGTGATAAATCATTTAATGAAGTGATACTACTTTCATAACTGGCTATTGCATAATTAAAATACTCTTCTACTATACTTTTAAATTTATTTTTATCTATTAGTCCTAGACTTACTAAGATTTCTAATTTTTGGAGATGTTTTTTGACGTCATCTTTAGTTGCTTGATTATTTTGAGATTTTTGAAAAGACACTTTATATTCACTAATAATTGTAGAAGGCAAATTGATGCTAGATGCTTTTTTAACAATATTTTGATAAAGATCGTAAATGTCTTTCATTTTATATGTTAGTTTTATTTGATGATTTATTTCTATTCCAAGTGCCTTAGCATAATTTTCTAGTTTAGTATATATTTCTTTAAGTTTGATCACAAACAATTTATAAACCTTAAAAATATAGTCTTTGTTTGAGTAATCTATTGCTCGTTTAAGTTCTTTGCGTGGTATCTCCTTAGTATCAACAGTAAAATTTAAAGCTTCAACTGGATAATTAAAGTGAAATTTTGATTGCTGAAGAAATAATGCTTCGGTCATATCACATTCTTTTAGAAGTTCTATGAAGCCTTCTTGAGTTTCAAGAGCTTCACAATCAAGGTAATTATTAAATACCCAATCATGTGGTGGGTGTGATAAACTAATTTTTTTGATTGTTGAAGGAAATTCAATGGTGTCAAATTGCATTTCTCTTGTGGAAATGAGTTCTTTTAATCCTTCATTAAATTTTAGCTTAAGGTCAAGATTTATTAGTTTATCAAATGTCACTTCGTAATACATTTTAGAAAATACATCTAAATTAATTCTATTTAAAGAGCTTGGAAATTCAATTGGCGTATTATCGTATTTTAATCTTTCTATAAACGGTTTAAAAATCTCACTATAATATATTAATACTGGTGTATGTAATAACGTCGCATAATCGTCACTAATATATTCGACACCATTTGGTATTTCTCTATTGTTTTTAGTGTTTAAGATTGTTTTAAAAATTAATGAATAAAGCTGAACTAAAGCATATAGTTTTTGACTGCTTTGCATATACATGGATGGATTAGATTTCATGAATGTTATTATTTCTGGCTTGGTTCCATTTTGTGGAACTTCTATTTCGTTTGATAGAAAACTCATAAAAGTAGATAATGGTATTTGATCTGAAAAGTCAAAGGCTTTTAGGTCGTTAATGTATTTATAAATGTTCCTACTTTTTACCATGTAATTATCAAAGAAACTTGTAATAAGTTCTGGCGATGAAATACTAGCAAGAAGAGCAAGTTTAAATGGAGTATTAAAAATGTCACTAGCGCTAAATTCACCGCTGTCATTTGTAATTATTTGCTTTGAAAGACGAACTAGCCTTTCGTATTCGTTTATTCGCATAGTTCCATTATTTTCTTTTGATACATTTTGATAAGATTCATAGATTTTTCTTGATGAGTCTTTTGATATTACATTAATTAGATTAAGAAGAACGGTCTCTAAGTTTGCTTGTTCTTCTTTGAAGAAAGAATCAAATGATATCCCTTCGTAATCATTACTTATTGCAAGATTACATAGAATGTTAAATTTGGCTTTAAATAATTTTTCTTTTAAGTTTTCTAGTTTTTGATAGC
>URUT01000045.1 GCA_900551105.1 uncultured Mycoplasmatota bacterium | reverse complement strand
TTTTAAAAAAGTTACAACTTTTGTTCAAAAAATGATTATCGGCAAATTACTATTTATTTAACAAATCACTAAATTGTAATTTGTAATTATTATTCTGATGGGCAATTATAATTTGTATTTTTAAATGTTGGAATTACCGTTATTACATCATCGCTAACACAATAATAAGTATCAATTAAAATACCTTTGTCTACATAACTATCACTATCATTAGCATCTTCAATTCTCCAACTTATTATTGGGCTATTTTTAAATACTATTGCTTGAATTGTGTCTAATATTACAATTGACAAAATAGTAATAACTATTGTTAATAATATTATTATAAACTTATTCTTTTTTACCTTTTTTATTTCTTTTGCAGAATAATCAAGTGTATCAATTAAAGTTTCCTCACTTTTTGAATCGATTTCTTCTTTAGTAAATCTCTCACCATTTAATATTTCCGTAACCGAGACTTCTAAAATGTGACTTAATGGTTTTAACAATGACAAATCCATTAAGCCCAATCCTCTTTCCCACTTGCTTACAGCATTTTTGGTTATCCCTAATTTTTCTGCTAACTGTTCTTGAGTTAATTTTTTTTGCTTTCTTAATTTAGCAATAAATTTTCCTATTTTTTCTTGATTCATTTTATCACCATCCAAGAACAATATATCAATTTTTTATCTAATATTAAACATACTATTAGTTCACTTTCAAATTACTATTTATCTGTCATTCTATATATAATTGTACCATAATTTCAACATATTTTGAAACTAAATTTAAACATCCAAGATTTATCCAACATTTCCAGTATATATCCAACAGTTGGAAGTAAAATAAAACCTCGCAAACCTTTTAATTAATTGATTTAAATAAAAAGTATGGTAGAATTCTTCCATATTTTTAACACAATTTT
This sequence comes from uncultured Mycoplasmatota bacterium, assembly GCA_900551105.1. Classification (GTDB taxonomy): domain Bacteria; phylum Bacillota_I; class Bacilli_A; order RF39; family UBA660; genus CAG-533. The sequence goes on along the minus strand of URUT01000045.1, from coordinate 8,389 downwards.
GCAAGTGCAAAATAAGAAATGATAGCACAACTATTCCTATATTTATATAGAATGAATTAGGGCAGTGCTATCATTCCCTTTATCCTGCTTAATAATTATTAGTAATTTTTTATTAAATTTTAGTATTTTCATGGTATACTTATATTAGTTAGTAGTTTATTACTACCTATAATTTAGATAATTAGAGGTTGTCCGACTTCAACCTTTATGGCTCCATTAAAATGTTAAAAATGCCTTATTATAAGGCTTTTTTCTTGTTTTAAATTCCACAAAACATGGTAATTTTCCATATTTTCCACCTATTCCGTGGTAATTTTATGGTAATTTTTTTAAAACTATTATAAACTATTTCTCACTTGATATTTTATTTTGGACTAGTTGTCCGCACCCAATTTCTTCATTGGTTATATTTCCAAAAGAATAAGCTTCAAAACCATTTTCTTTTAACTTTTTCTCAATTTCTCTTAATCTATCAAAAGATGGAGATATGTACCCATATTTTTCAGCTTGTTTTGTATAATTTAAAAATGATATTCTAACCTCTATTTTATTTTTAATGGGTGACAAAATTTTTATAAATTCATCAACTTGTTCATCGCTATCGTTAATTCCTTGCATTCCAAGCATATTAATTTTTACTCTACATTTGTTATATATAGCATTTTCTTTATATTTTATTGCTTCTTGCACGTTATTATAAAATGAATAGTTTGATGGAAGATTCTTAACAATTTGCCTTAATTTTGCATTATCAGAAGAATAGAAAGGCAACTGTAATGTTTTAATTCTCAAGTTCAAGTTTTTCCAATATTCAAAGCATTTGGGTTCATAACCAAATGTTCCAATTATAAAGGTTACATGAGAATATTTTTTTTGAACCTCACTCATGAATTGTCCTATTTGCTTATAAACAATTGAAGGTTCACCAATACCAGTAAAACTTATACAAAATTTTTCATAATTATTTGGATCAATTTCATTATCACTTAACATAATATTAATTTGCTCCCAAAAGTCTTCAACGGTTAATAAATAGGGAGCATTTTTTAATGCACCAGAGGCACAAAATTGACAACCAACTGGACAATTGTACATGTTACTAAGTTCTAAAATAAACTCAACAATTTGTCCGTCTTTCAAATGCCATATAACCATTGCTTCAATTATGCGATTATTTTCATCGCCTAACAAATATCTGATTACTTTTTGATAGTTCCAACTTCTTGAATTAAAAGGATGTTCCTTTGCAATTTTTTCAATAATTTTTAATTTCATTTTTCTAACTCCTAATTACATTTTTTTGCAGTTTTTCGGCAATTGATTTTATGGATAATAAATAGGGGATATTACTTGCTAAATCAACTCCATCTATTTTCTGTATAGAAGAATCCAATTGCATTATTTTTTGCTCATATAATTTTTGATTTAACAAATCATCCAAATTATCTACACTATCAGCAACATAATTTTCAAAATAATATAAAGTCCAAACATTCTTTGATTTAGAATACTTTAATTCAAAAATTGGAAATAGCTCATCACTAATATGAACTTTTTTTAAATTAAAAGTCTTTTTATATTCCTCAATTAAAGTTTGTATTCTCTTATCTCTTACATTTCCTGTTTTATCTTCATATACTTCTTTATAAACTTTTATGTATTCTTCAATTAATTCTTTGTATGTAATATCTTCTTTATCAAAGCAATATTTCTCTATTGTAAATTTATGATTTAGTTCATAAAAAGGATATAAACAGTTCCAAGTAGTAGGATTTGTATTATATAAAATAATTCCACTTTTGCCATTATAACTAACATTTGTATATAAATTCACAGCACTATCTAGTCTAGTAGGCATCATTTCCTTAGGAACTTTTTCATTTAAAATTCTCTTAGTAATAATCATTTTGTTGTCTCCTATTCTAATTCTATTTAATGCATATTAGCAATCACAATAATTAAAAACACCAATAAGAGAATATTAAAGCGCTTATTGTGTTTTTTGCAAATATCATAGAACATTTAACACTTAAATTTATATTTCATGCTTTTTCAAATAATCAATTATTGCGATAAAATTTTTATCATCCTCATATTTACTCCTATCAAATTCTATCCAAGCATTAGAAATATTTTTTTCACTATTCAATACTTTTTTAACATTAGGATCATTAATAATCGGATTATTGGGTTGATCATTTAAATCAAAGCATTCTTCTTGATCGTAAAGTTTCATTTGAATATCGCATTCTAATTTATCACAATGGTAAGCAAATATTGCTTCATCAGTTTTTCTTTCATTATATTCATCTAATAATTCTGAAATTTCATCTTTTCCAAGAAAATCCTTAAGTATATAATCAGTTGCTTTTTTTCTATTAATTAATTTTTCTTCTCTCGTTGTTTCAAAAAAAGCTAAATCTCCAATTTCTATCTCTTCTAATTCATGAATAGCTAACATATAAATAACTTTATTAATATCTAGCTTATAACTAAACTGAAAATAAATAGCCAACGCTAACATTTGAACTCCATAAATATGTTCAGCAACACTTTCTATTCTTTTTCTTTTAGCGTTTCAAACGATTGGACCAGTCCTAATAGTATCTTTTAGTTTTGTGCACAACTTATAATAGTTAACTGCAATTTTAATTTTATTATCCATATTTTTCATTCCTTTCAAAAATTTATTTTTAACATCACCATACGATAAATTACAAAAATTTATCCGTTTAATATAGGATTATATTTTATACCAAATATTTACTATCAGCCAAATATTTTAAGCTTTTTCTTTTAGATAAAACTAATGATTTTTCTTTTTGGTCTTTTGTGATATTTACCGATGCTGCTCCTGGATGGCCACCACCACCATGATTCATAGCTACCACGTTAACGTCAAATGCTTCCTCAATAGAACGATAAGATTTTTGTCCAAACTCACCTTTGTCCATTGCAACCACAATAAAGTATTTAATTGCCTCAGGATTTTTCTTGTTTTTAATGTATTCAGCAAGTTCGTTACGGTATTCATAATTTGCATAAACTATTCCAAATTTATTACCATTTTCATCTTGGAAATATTCAGCACAAGATATTATATCTGACATAAGCTTTTCATATTCATTCTTTTTATTTTGAACCAAACTATATTCTTCATCACTTAACAAAAAATCGTTCTTATTATTTCGCAATTTTTTAGTCATAATAGAGATATAAGCATCTACTCCAATACAATTAAAGAAAATTGCTAAGTCATGCGCTTTTTCACCTAAATCGCCAGGTTTTTTCCATTCCCATGTATCTTCAAGCCTAGTTAATTCAACAAACTCTTTAAGAGAATCTGTTGGAGTTAATAAATCATTACCGGTCAAATATTCAAAAAACAAATCAGTACCGCATCTTTTTCCATTTTCATCATCTTCTATTATTTTTGTAAATGGATATCTATTCATATTATTTTCTATTGCAGCTTTATGATGATCAAACACACGTACTTTATCTTTTATAGGTAACTTGCTAACCATGGTTAAAGCTGGATCGTATAAAGCTAAATCAGTTATATAAATCATATCGTATTCATCTAATTTATGACTATCCAAATAATTTCTAAAAGTCACTTCAAGTTTTTCCGTATTTGGTACTAAAACATAGTCTACTTCATTAAAAGCTAACTTACCTAAAACAACACATCCTAATCCATCTATATCACTTTCATGACTAAATATAATAACTTTATTCATCTTACATTCCTCCAAATAACTAATAATTAAATTATATTATAAATCAGTAATATTTAACTGCTTGCTATCATGACAGTGATTAAAAAAATCTTGCACTGAAATATGATATTTAGGCTTCCCATATTCAAACAAAAATAAATTTTCTATACTATAATTATCCCTTAACTGTTCTTTTATAAATTTATTTTTAACATCAGCAAATAAATCATCTAATGAATTATACTCATGTATTCCTCTAAACGTTTTCCACGAATGCTCAAACCAACAATATTTATTATCTTTTTCATAAATTAAAAATGTATGACACGGACACTTACCACCATCATCATAAACTATAAAGTAAGTTTTAACATTCCAATCATTACCCTTAAAATAATATCTTTCAAGTTCCACTTGATCCCAGCATATTCCCACCTTATTCTTTATAACCTCAGTAGGAGATTCTAGTATGTAATACTTCCTAAATATCTCATCAATTTCATAATGCTTACCACCATTTTTATCAACCCAGCCATACTTAATATCGTTCATCAAGTTCATTATTTCGTACTCATTATAATAATTCCAAACATTTAATTGACCTTTAGCTTTTATCGGTTTCTCTAAAGTCTCTATATCTTCAAGTATCCAAGCATATCTTCCTTCATCGTATAAACCACAAATATATTCTTGATGATTATTATCTTTCATATTTTCAACATATTCTTTAGTCATATATACACAATCTACAAGCTTGCATTTGCAAATTATATGCCCAAAACTAAACTTATCACTATCTAGCAAATTCATTAATTCCTTATTATTCATCACTTGCTTATTTACTTTTGTCATACTTGCGTGGATATATAATTCACCACGATAAGAAGTTTTCCAGCTTCTAGTTTCAATCCATTTCTTCCTATCTTTTATTAAAGTTGCGTATGGCTCAGTTAAACTTATTACTTTCATAAATTACCTCACTAATTTTCTGCTTTTATTATAACATATCATTGCAAATAAACTAATAGATTACTTAATTTTATATAATAAACTAGCAAAGAGCAACATTTTAGTAGTATAATACTATTAATAATAAAAAAACATTAGAATTAATAAAAGAAATATAATTAAAAAGGTGATAATATGCTTGAAATCAAAAAAATAACTAAAATATATCAAACAGAAGGTTTTAAACAAACTGCACTAAACAAAGTTAGCGTTAACTTTCGCAAAAGTGAATTTGCAGCAATTTTAGGCCCATCAGGTTCAGGAAAAACTACTTTTTTAAATATTATAGGCGGCCTTGACAAATATACTTCAGGTGATTTAATTATCAATAATGTTAGTACTAAAAACTATTCAGATAGGCAGTGGGATAGCTACCGTAATCATCGCGTAGGCTTTGTCTTTCAAAGTTATAATTTAATTAATCATCAAACTATCTTAAAAAATGTAGAATTAGCACTAACTCTATCAGGTATATCTAAAGACCAAAGAAAAGAAAGAGCAACAAATGCCCTTAAAGATGTCGGCTTAGAAAAACACATGAATAAAAAGCCAAACCAACTATCAGGTGGCCAAATGCAAAGAGTAGCTATTGCTAGAGCTCTTGTAAATAACCCTGAAATAATTCTTGCTGATGAACCAACTGGAGCTTTAGACTCCGAAACTAGCGTTCAAATAATGAAAATTCTAAAAGATATATCAAAAGAAAAACTAGTTATTATGGTTACTCATAACCCAGATTTAGCCAAAGAATATGCAAGCAGAATAATTAATATTAAAGATGGTGAAATCACTAGTGATTCTAATCCATTTGACGTCAAAGATGATTTAAAGGAAGACGAAACCAATAAAACGTCTAAAACTAAGATGTCATTTTTAACTGCACTGTCTCTATCATTTAATAATTTAATGACCAAAAAGGGAAGAACAATTTTAGTATCAGTAGCTGGCTCTATTGGTATAATTGGCATAGCTTTAATCCTTGCTGTATCAACTGGCTTTCAAAATTATGTTGATTCCATTCAAGAAGAAACTTTAACAAGTTATCCATTAACAATAATGCAAGAATCATCTGATATTACAAGTGTACTATTAAGTATGCGTACAGGTGAAAAAAAAGACATTAAAGAGGGTAGCGTAGAAGAAGCTCAGTATATAACCTCTATGCTTTCAAATATCAGCGCTAATGATTTAAAAAGCTTTAAAAAATACTTAAATGACAATTATAAAGAAGTTAAATCTGACTTATCAAACGTATCATATAATTACAGTATTAATCCAAACATCTATACAATTGACGCTGTTAACAAACTAGCTAAACTAAATCCTAGTAATCTATTTGATTCTATGATGGGACAAAATACTTTAATGCAATCATACTCATCTATGGCTTCAATATTTTCAAAAATGGTTGATAATGTCTCTGAAATTGAATCTGATTATGAAATGCTAAAGGGAAGGTGGCCTGAAAAATATGATGAAATGATCATAGTCCTTTCTGAAAAAAGTAGTATATCTGACTTATTAGTATATTCACTAGGTTTACGAGATACTGAAGAATTAACAACTATGGTAACAAAAATAATGAGTGGTGAAGGTGTAAAAGTTGAAAATGAACCAAAAACATTTACATACGATGATTTAATGAATTTAGATTTAAGACTAATTATGCCATCTGATACCTATAAATATAATAGTAAATATGACGTTTACGAAGATATGAGTACTGATGAAAAATATATGGAAGATCTATATAAGAAAGCAACTAAACTAAAAATAGTTGGAATAGTTAGCCCTAAAGAAGGAACTACCACCATGGCATTAAATCCAGGAGTTAATTACACCAGTTCACTAATTGACTACATCATAGAGTACTCTAAAGAAGCAGAAGTAGTAAAAAAGCAATTAGCAAAGCCAGAAATTGACGTGTTATCAGGAAAAAGATTTGATGCTAAAACAAATGATTTTAATTTTGAATTTAAAGATTTAGTAAAAGTAGATAATAAAAAGTTACAAAGTGCATTTAATATTTCTATAAGCCAATCAGACTTAGAAAAACAAACAAAAAAATATATGGAGGAAATATCAAACACAATAACGACTGATACTACGCCGGCAAATGAAGCTTTCAGTAAAGTCTTAGAAACTCTTGCAAACAATCTAATGAACAGCATAACAACTGAATTTAAACTAAATGATATTCAAAATATTATTAATAGTTTATTAAATACTGAAGAAACTAATAACTATTTAAAAGAACTAGAAACCAAGTTTGTTATACCATCAGAAACTTTTAAAACAACCTATAAAGGTTTACTAGAAGGTTTACTAACTAGCTATATCACAGCTTATAATACCTATATGAAAACTATAAATCCTGAGTTTGTTATTGATGAATCAAACCCTAGTGCTATTATTACAGAAGAACTTAAAACAACCGTAATTGATTCATATCTAAAAAGTGCACCAATAATAAAAACTAGCGATACAATGGCTAAAGTGATGACTGAAACAACCATGAAAAAAACGATATTATCAAAAATAGGGGAGTTAACTAGCAATATTTCCAAAAGTTTTGCTTCTTCATTTAATGTAGATCAAGATAAAATAGCATCAGCGTTTACTCTTAACTTTAGTAAAGATGAACTTGCTAGAGTCGTAAACTCAATGATGAATAAAAAAGAATCCACGCAAAGAACCAATTTGATTTTATTAGGTTATCAAGACAAAGAAGAACCAACATATATTTCGTTTTACTTTAATAGTTTTGAAGGCAAAGAACACTTTCTATCATTTATAGATACGTACAATAAAAGTGTAGACGAAGATAAAGAAATAAACTATTCTGACACAACTGGAATACTTATGTCATCAGTAAAAACTATTGTAAACGCTGTCAGTTATGTTTTAATTGCTTTTGTATCTATTTCCTTAGTCGTATCAAGTATTATGATCGGGGTTATCACATATATCTCAGTATATGAAAGAACTAAAGAAATAGGAATTTTAAGAGCAATCGGAGCATCTAAAGGAAACATCTCATCAATCTTTAATGCTGAGACATTTATTATCGGCTTTTTATCAGGATTGTTCGGTATCGGAATATCTTATTCATTAATACCAATAATCAACACAATCTTGCATAAATACACCGGAAATATACCGCTATCTGCAACTCTTAATTTAGATCACGCTGGCATTTTAATAGTTTTATCTATAATACTTACTTTAATTGGCGGATTAATACCAGCTTCCTCAGCATCAAAAAAAGATCCAGTAGAAGCATTAAGAAGCGAATAATTAAAAAGGACAATCATGTTTTTTTTTTCTTATTTGTGGTATAATCTAGTCATGCAGATATAGTTTAATGGTAGAACATAAGCTTCCCAAGCTTAGAGTGTGGGTTCGATCCCCATTATCTGCTCCATTGAAATGCTTAAAATGCCTTATTATAAGGTTTTTTTTGTGTTTTAATTCCCACAAAGCATGGTAATTTTCCATATTTTCCATCTATTCCATGGTAACTTTATGGTAATTATTTAAAGTTATTTTTAGTAGTTTAAATATCATCCATAAAAAAATCAAGAAGCTAGATAATAATCATATCTTGATATGAACCCCGTTTCTTGGACAAAAAAAGAAACGAGGTTTTTATATGTCTA
>URUT01000044.1 GCA_900551105.1 uncultured Mycoplasmatota bacterium | reverse complement strand
TATGAACTTTTTTTATTAAAACATCAAATGTTGCACTTGTTATTATAAATTATCATATATTAAAATATAAGTAAGAGTTCAAACTATTAATTGAGTTTGACGAAGGAAGCAAAAACAAAGCCGCTCCACCATAACTTGTTTCTTTTGGTAAACATTCATAGGAATACGAACAATTACCATTACTATAACAATAATTTTGTTTAAATGTAAACGAAGAACTAATATAAACATCATTATTTATTCCAATTCCTATAATGTCATAACCACGATGTTTTGGAATTGTTTTCCACTCTAAGCTAACTTTATAACGATAGCCAGAATTAGTACTAATAATTGTTGTAGTTAACTTTTTATAGGATGTTTCTATGTAACCATTCTGAATACTTCTTTTTGTGTCTGTATTCATATTATTATACTTGTTTTGTGTTAATTCGGTTGTCTCAGATAACACAATTTCATCATTAACATAGTAATCATCGGTCTTCAAATATTTTATGTTTTTAGCAACAATAGTTCCGTTTAGGTTTTTATTCATTTCTATTTCTTTAACACTCATATTTTTTATTTCATCGTTGGTAAATCCAAGGTTTAGCAATTTATTGTAAGTATTATAATCTTGCACTACATTTGCTTTTGCTGATAGTGGAATTAATAGAATAATAAATAAGAAAAATTTAATATAATTTTTTTGCTTTTGTTTAATCAAAACGTTCACTCTCCATTTCCAACTACAATATAACATTAAATTATAGAAAGTAAAATAACTTGCTGAATATAAAAATAAGAAAGTGTGGGAACATTTTAGGAATATTTAAAGAACAATTAAAAAATGAGCCGCTTTTTTATAAATATGCTCACTTTTTACAATCAATAAAACAATTGATTACTGCTAAAAACTTTTTTTATTAGAAATGTCATTTCAACCACTTTTATCTCATTATTTACTGTATAATCAACTTTTATAACCAGTTGTTTCCCATCCAAGTTTTCACTTGCAGTTAGCATTAACTCATTTGATAAGTTAATATTTATATTTTGCAAATATTCATTCAAACTTATGTTATTTTCTTTGCCGTCTTCTATATCACCAATTTTATATATTAATACATTATTTATATAAATACTAGTTTCAAAGTTCGAAGAATTGATTTTTGGTGTGTTTAATATAATATTGGATAATGAAATACTTATTCTGTTTGGCATCTCTATTATACTTCCATCAATACTATACTCCTGATTAGTTTTTTCAATACTATAATAATTACACTTTCCACTATTATTAATAAAAAATAATAATAATATAATAAACAATATAAAAATAATTGTTAATATGGCAATTAAAGAAACAAAATGTTTTTCAATAAATTCTATTGCCTGTATTTTAATACTTTTTTTGTTTTGTTTCATATTATTATTATAAATATTTTCAATTGACACATCAAATATCTTATTAAGTTTAACAATGTTTTCTTCATTTGGTAATGTTACTCCATTTTCCCACTTACTTATTGCATTACTATTAATATTTATTTTTTCACCCAGCTGTGCTTGAGTCAAATTGTTTTTTTCACGTAATTCTAATATTATTTGACCGTAAATTTTCTTCTTTTCTTCTCTGTGATTCAAAGTACTTCCTCCATTCTCTTTTTTATAATTTAAAGCTTGCTTTGGTAATATTATTATATCACGATTTTAAATATTTTTTATTGTATATTTGATAAAAAAGAAAAAAATTATGAACAGATCTATAAAAATATGTTATACTATATTTAGTGATTGATATTTATGTATCAATTCGTATATTGGAAAAAAGTTGTAGATACCTACGACGTTGGCTCCAGAAGCAAAAATCGTCGCACCAAAGCGATGTTAATGATTAAATCAATCAGAAATGATTGATTTTTTTGTCATTTAAGAAAGGTGTTGATGATATTATGATAAAAATAATCAAACAAGAAATGGTTTTAATATCTTCTCCAATGAAAAGAAAACAAGTAAATAAATATTTGGGTTATTTAAGAGAATATTTTGAAATTGAATATCGTGAAGATAAAGGAGATAGAACTGAAAATGGTATGACAGGATTTGACTGTCCAATACCAGATAATTATGAACTACTAAAAGTGATACCTATAATAGATTTAAATTTATTTAAAGGCAAAGATATTACATTTGGATTAGTATTTAGACCTACTTTTAAAGAGATAATTAATGAAAAATAAGTAAGTAAATTATAAGCAGGATAAAGAGAATGATACCACTAAACTAAATTATTTTTAGAAAATATTGATGAATTTTGGATGTTTTAAGTTAGTGATAAAATTTGTCAAAATGATGGTGTAATTATATATAGAAATGACAAATAAATAATAATTTGTATGGCAAATTTAATGATAAACTGGATCAGCTTTTTTTGTGCATTTTAATCAATAATTTTTATTATATTATTGTTTTTATTTAAGATTTTTGATAAAATAGTAAATAGTATTGTACTATTAAATGATGGCGTGGAGGTATTGAATTGAAAAATGATTTTATACAAGAATTGTATAATTTGTATTCTTCTAAAAAAATGAAAAACTTTTTTGAATTTGCTCAAGGAGAAAAAAGGGCATTACTAGAATTTAAGTTAGCAAAAGGAGATATTTCACCAAGTGATTTATGTCAAAAATTAAATGTAAGTAAACAAAGAATTACATCAATTCTTAATTCTTTGTATGAAAAAAAATATATAACAATAAATATAGATGAAAATGATAGAAGAAAAACAAATATTAAATTAACACCCAACGGTAAAAAATATATTGATAAATTAAGTGATTATGTGTTAACAGATTTAAATAAAACAATAAGTAAAATTTCTTCAAAAGATATAGATAAATTAACTGAAATAATGGCTAATATAAATAAAATATTAAATGAATGAAAGGAGTTTCTATGATAAGGAATAATTGGTATAAACTTGATAACGTTGGTAAATTTTATTCTTTTACAAACAAGAATAAAATACCTGCCGTATTTAGATATTCAGTTAGTTTAAAAGAAGTAATAGATGAAGAAATATTACAAAATGCTCTTAATGATATTTTAAAGTATTTTCCTAACTTTAATTGCCGTTTAAAAAATGAATATTTTGGTATTATTTAGAAAATCCCAATAAAATTGTTGAAGTTAAAAAAGAAAAATACTATAACATATATGGAATATTATATTTTTACTAAAAAAACTTTAGAATTAGCCCACAAATATAATGCTAGTTTAACGGCATTATTAACTTCTGTACTTATATGTTCTTATCAAGAGATGATGAAAGAACAAGAATTAAATAAAAGTATTAAGATAGATATACCAGTTGATTTAAGACAATTTTTTAAAGAGAGGGGCATAAATGGAGTTATGAATATCAGTGAGGAGGAAATATGAGAAAATGTAATAAATGTAACATTGAATTTAATGGCAATTTTGAAATGTGTCCATTATCTAATTCTAGGATGACAGGGAAAAAAACAGATAATGTTTTTCTAAAAATAAAAACTTCTAATCCCACTTTACTTTATAAAGTTTTATCATTTGTTTCCTTTACATTAGGAGTATTGTTTGCATTTGCTGAATATGTAATATCCAAGTCTTTTTATATAAGTAAACTTGTAGTATTAGGATTAGTAACGAATTATATATTAGTTAAATTTATTCTGAAAAATTATAAAGTTGTTTTAAAAATTTCATATATTATTAAGTTTGTAAAAACGATATTACTTGATTGCCTTATTGGTTTGATTCCACTTATTTTAGTATTTAAATTAACAACTTTCGAAATACTCTCTTATATTTGCACAATATTAGGATTATCGGTTTTTATTGGTTTGCTTATCTTTTGTAAGGAAGATATTATAGAAGAATTTAAAAAAGTATTTAATTTTTAAGGAGATGAAAATATGGCTTATATAGAATTTAAAAAAGTAGATAAAATTTATCAAATGGGAGAAGTAGAAATAAAAGCATTAAAGGATACTTCATTTGAAATTGAAAAAGGAGAATTAGTTTGTATATTAGGTCCAAGTGGTGCAGGGAAAACAACTTGTCTTAATATTTTAGGAGGAATGGATACATTAACTGGTGGTAAAGTTATAGTTGATGGAGTTAGAATAGATAAGTTAAAAGATAAAGAACTCATTAAATATAGAAGAAATGATATAGGTTTTGTCTTTCAATTTTATAATCTTATTCAAAATATGACAGTATTAGAAAATGTGGAACTTGCAGTTCAATTATGCAAAGATTATTTAGATCCTATCACTATTTTAAATAAGGTGGGATTAGGAAAAAGAAAGGACAATTTTCCTGCTCAATTATCTGGGGGAGAACAACAAAGAGTCGCTATAGCGCGAGCAATCGCTAAAAATCCTAAATTACTTTTATGTGATGAGCCAACAGGTGCTTTAGATTATAAAACTGGAAAACAAATTTTAAAACTATTAGAAGATACTTGCCGAAAGGAAAAAATGACAGTAATCATTATAACACATAATGCTGCTATTTCTTTGATTGCTGATAAAATAATTAAGTTTAAAAATGGTGGCGTAGATGAAATTATCATAAACAAAAATCCTAAAAGAGTGGAGGATGTTGAGTGGTAAGATGAAAAATAAACTATTAAAACATATTTTTAAGAAAATAAAAGATAATAATAAAAGGTTTCTTTCCTTGTTTTGTATGGCTTTTTTAGGAGTAGGTTTTTTTACGGGGATAAAGTCTTGTGGACCTGATATGTTAAAAACATTAGACAATTATTATGACGAAAATAACGTTTATGATATCGAAATTATTTCTAATTTAGGATTAACTAATAATGATATAGAAGAATTAAAAAAAATAAATGATGTAAAAGAAGTAATAGGAACTTACACCAAAGATACCTATTTAGAACTTGATAATAAGGAGTTTGTTTTAAGAATTATAGGACTTAATGATAATATTAACAAAGTTTATTTGAGTGATGGAAAACTTCCTAGTAACAATAGTGAAATTGTTGTTGATAAATTGCTTTTAGAAGAAAATAATTTAAAAATAAATGATACCATTACAATTATGAATGAGAAAAAGAAAATTGTTGGTACAGTTATTAGTCCAATATATTTTTCAACTGAAAGACCTACAACTACCCTTGGAAATGGCAAAGTTAATTATTATGCTTATGCAAATGAAGAAGTAGTCAAAGAAGAAGCATTTACCAATATCTATATTACGGTAAAACAAGCAAAAAAAATGGTAACAAATAGTGATGAGTATTTGGATACTATTAGTAAAGTAATTGATTCTGTAGAGAATATGAAAGAAGAAAGACAAGATGTTAGGTATAGCGAACTTTATGGTGAAAAAATATTAGAAGCAAATCAATATGGAATACAGTTAGATGAGAGTAATTTTATTAAGCCAAAATGGTACATATTTGATAGAAATGATAATGATTCTTATAAAGATCTTGTGAGTGCTAGTGATAATCTAAACAAATTAGGCAATGTATTTCCGATTATATTCTTTTGTGTAGCCATTTTAGTTAGTCTTATTTCTATGATGAGAATGATTGAAGAAGATCGAACTGAAAATGGAACTTTAAAGTCATTAGGCTTTAATAATTTTCATATAACATCTAAATATATTGTATTTTCACTATTAGCGACCATTACTGGTGGTATTTTAGGAATATTGATAGGGTCTGTTTTAATCCCTTATGTTATTTGGAATATTTATAAAAAATTATTTTTTATACCAAAATTTATATATGAATCAAATAACCTTTTTAATTTTATTGGTCTTTTAATATGTGTTTTTTGTATTTGTGGTACAGCAATATTTATATGCATAAAGAATCTAAAAAATGTACCTGCTAATTTAATGCGACCTAAATCTCCAAAGAGTGGTAAGAAAATACTTTTAGAGTATATTCCGTTTATTTGGAAAAGATTAAATTTTTCTAATAAAATAACCGTTAGAAACATATTTAGATATAAAAGCCGAGTGATCACAATAATATTTGGAATTACCGGATGTACTGCTTTAATATTAGCTGGATTTGGGTTGAAAGATTCCTTAAAAGATGTTACAAATTATCAGTTTGAACATATTTTTAATTATGAAAAAATTGTGATGTTAAAAGAAAATACGAATTATGATGTGGTAAAACAAGAAATAAAAAACGAAAAATCTATTCGTAAAATAGTAGAAACTTACATTGATAATATCACAGTTGGATATAAAGATAATACTGAGGAAGTGACAATGATTGTTGCAAATAATAATGAAGAATTAAGAGATGTAATAACATTAGATAGTGTAAAAGATAAGGATAATACAAATTTAATTCCTAGCGACAATTCGGTAATTATTAGCGAAAAGACTGCAACTCTTTTAAATATAGATCTAGGAGATAAACTTATACTATTTGATGATGAAAATAATAAATATGAACTTATTGTAGAACATATTATAAAAAACTATATTAACCAGTATTTATATATCAATAAAAATACTTATGAAAATACATTTAAAAATTATAAAATAAATTCTTTTTTAATAGATTTTGATAATTTAAATGAACATGATAGCAATCAATTTGATGAAAAGTATATTAGTAAAAATGAAATAACTTCTATTGTAAATAATGAAGATATAAAAGAAAATATCAATAGTATGCTAGGCTCTATTGATTCTATTGTAGCAATTTTAATTATCGCTGCAGCATTACTAGCCTTTGTCGTTTTATATAATTTATCGAATATCAATATTAGTGAAAGAAAAAGGGAAATTGCAACTTTAAAAGTATTAGGGTTTTATCATAATGAGGTAGATAGATATATTACGAGGGAAAATGTTTTATTAACTATTATTGGAATTGCTATAGGTTTATTGTTTGGGTCATATTTAAGTCATTTCATTATATCTACTTGTGAGCCAGATTATATAATGTTTATTAGGCACGTTGATATATTAAGTTATGTTATATCTGCTTTGATGACTATATTTTTTACTATTATTGTAAATATAGTTACACATTATAATCTAAAAAAGATAAATATGATAGAATCACTTAAAAATGTTGAATAAATAATAACAAAGGAATTATAAATTACAATTTATTAGTGAGATTAGTTTTAATATTTCTAATAAAGAAAAAAGTGTTAAGTAAATCTTGGTATGACACTGATATAGAAAAAATTATAAATATGGTTAATTGAAAAAGTAAATTAAACAGTTCAATATACTTATACAATACAATTTTGCCTTTCATAACTTGACCTTATGGTTGTTTTGCACACTATTAGCAAACATCAATTTATATTTTGTAACAGAAGAGTAAAATTTAAAATACCATTTTGCCTTTAATAAGGTTAGTCTACTTACGAAGAAAGGTGATGCAAACAATTTAAAAAATTTTTAATAAATAAAAGTCAAATTTATAAATAATTAATATTTTTTGCTATAATATTGTTAATAAGAATTAAATAGGAGATAAATATGAATAAAGAACAAGTTATAAGTAATGTAAAAAATAAATTTGAAGGTGAATTATTAAGAATAGTTTTAGAGCAAATTAATAATTATTTTGAGTTAGCAGAATCTAACTATATGGTTAAAAATAAATACCAAATCGGAGATTTAGTAATTTTAAATAAATATCATTTGTTACATGGAATTAGAGATAAAGTGGATTTATTACAGATGTTTTCAGAAAGAGGCGTGGTTAGTAATGATTATTTAGTAAACGAAGTATCATCACATGCTTTTATATACAACTCTGGATTTTGGAGTGTAAAAAATGAAATATCACTTAAAGATTTTGTGGTTAATTATAGTGGTATGGTAGCAAAATATAATGGCACTTGGGAGCAAGTACCATATAAAAAATTGGATGAATTTGTTGAAAAAATGAGAACTTCTGATGCTTGGTCATGGACGGCAGAATCTTCTATGGAAATAAGGTTTATGCCAAGTTTAGCTAAGGATAATAATCAAATCGCATTTATTTTTAACGTGTCTCATCCTTTAGCAACTAAATTAAAAGAAAATAGCATTTTTAAAAACGAAAAACTTAATAAATATAGATATTCTTTTGTTCATGAAAAAGCTATAAAAGATTTTGAAAATGGATTTAAACTAGATGCTTTTGAAAGAGCAGATTATATAATTTTTGGGATTCCTAAGAATTGTATAGAAGGAATTCTTGTCGGAAGATTGATTGAAAAAGATCATGAATATTTAAATAAAATAAAAAATTTATTTCCAAATTGTTATATTTGTAATTTAGATGGTAAAATAATTGTGGTTTAAATTTAAATATTTGTTAAATTTCAGTGATTTTGTTAGTGTTAAAATATTTTATAATAGGTATTTGGAAAGAATTTTATTAATCCATCGAAATCTATTTATTATGCTATCTGATAATTGAGAATTTTTAGAAACTAAAGTAATTAGTAAATCGGCATGCAAACTTTGTTTGACTCATTTATTTTTTGTATTCACTTAATTTCTATTTAAGTTAATAATAAAATCATTTAATGATTTATACCATTCAAACATTCCTATTTTTTTATTTTTGTATTTTTCTAATTCTTCTTCAGTATAATTTTTATTTAGTTCTTTCCATCTGTTTATAACTCTTTTATAACATTCTTCAATGGAAGTTCTTATAATTACAACTTTTCCTTTTAATAAGTTTAATTCTTTTTCAGTCATTAAATTTCTAAATTTTGCTGAATCTATTACTAGTGTTTTATCAGTATTTTTATAATATTTTAATATATCACTATAAATAATGCTAAAATTACTATAAATATTTGGAATATTATCATTATATTTGTTTTTTAAATATTCTCTAAATTCTATACAGTTCTTATTGCTAGTTGGTCTATCTTTAATTATTTCATCAGTATCTATTACAATATATTTATCATCATTTAGATATTTTTTAGTATATGTTGACTTACCACTTCCAGATTCGCCAGTTATATTAATTATTTTATCGCTAGTAATATTTTTAATATGTGGTTCTTTACTTACAAATCTACTTATTAGTATGTTTGATTTGATTTCATATAAATAATTTTCAATTTCACTAGTAAGACTATTTGTATGTTTTCTGTCATCCTTGTTTCCGTGAGAGATAAAGTCATTCCATTCTTCTAAAACTTCGTTTATGTTTTCTTTATTTATTTTATCTTTAAGGATGGCATAAGCGTTTTTTTATAATTCATAATACTTACAACTCCTAGTGCTTTGTAATATGATTTTTCAGGTATCTTAGATATTTTATAGAAATGAAGTGCTAATTAGTCGTCAACTTTTCTAGGATTTTTAATAATTATTTTGTTGGTTCTGTAAATTGTTGTTGCTCCACTGGTTGCGTCAAACATTACTTTTACAAATTTACTCATTCTTTTCGCTTCTTTCTTTTATTTTAGCAATAATCATTTTAATGCATTCTTCCATAATGTTATCTAATTCTTTTTTTGTGAAAAGTTTATAGTTATGTTTAAATAATTTTTCGGCGATACTTAATTTATTAAATTTAGCAAAATCATTTTTTAAATAATCAAATCTATAATCTATAAATTCGATGTTTAAAAATTTATTAATATCTATCATTTTTTCTTGAGGGCAAGTAGGAAAGGAAAGATTTTCGTTGTAGTAGTGAGCTTCATATCTTGTTATTTTTGTTCCTTTGTCTACATCTGGTATTAAATTACCATATAAAAATAAATCATTTGTTAACTTTTTTAGCGATTGCTAAATGTACTGACCAACTAGGCATATTTATCAGCTTCTTTTTTGCAATTTATTTATTGTCCGTTAAACAATCAAAATCAGACACATTAGCGTTAAAAGTTTTTTAGAAACCCTATAATGCATCAATTTTTTTGTTTAATTGATATCAATCTGTAATACCTATAACTTTTTAATATTAAATTTCTGCTTTTTCAATAATGTGTTCTAATTTTTGTGAATTAATTAATTTTGTTACTGACTTTAGATATATTTTATAATCATCTATTTTTTCTATTTCAACCCAATAAAAGTATTGGTTACTATTGTCTTTACAAACGAATTTGTTATTGTTAATCGTTCCGTTATAAATACCTTTTTAGCAAAAACTATATTGCATTATTTTTATATCTTCTTTTATTACAAAGTTTTCTT
>URUT01000043.1 GCA_900551105.1 uncultured Mycoplasmatota bacterium | reverse complement strand
ATTGATGATTGCAGAAATTCCATCAATTTACATTTAAAATTATACGTGTTATAATGATATTATAGTAGGAGGATTTAATTATGTGGTTTTATATTATATTTGGAATTTTAATTGTTATGGTTTTATATGGTTTTATTTTATACAATAGTCTTGTGAAGCTGGATAATCAGGTAGATGAGGCGTTTTCTACGATGGATGTTTATCTTAAAAAAAGATGGGATTTGATTCCTAATATTACAAAAACTGTAAAAGCCTATGCTAAGCATGAAAAAAGTGTTTTAGAAGAGGTTATAACTTTAAGAAATGAGGCTTATGATAATCTTTCTAATGATGATAAAATTATGATTAATGAAAAATTAAATAATGGACTTGCTGTGATTATGGCTAGCAGAGAAGCTTATCCTGAATTAAAAGCGAGCACAAATTTTAATGATTTAAGCAAACAGCTTAGTATAATTGAGGATGAAATAGCTAATTCAAGAAAATATTATAATGGTGCGGTTAGAATTTATAATAATAAAGTTGAGGTCTTTCCAAATAATGTTTTTGCTAGATTGTTTGGAAAAAAATCAAAAACTATGTTTGTAGCAAGTTTGGATGAACGAGAAAATAAAAAGATTAAATTATAGTTGGTGAATTAGTATGAAAAAAATTATTTGGAAATGTTTTATAATTGTAATGTTTGTTGGATCATTATCATTTGCTTTTTTGTTAAGCACTTTTGCCTTAACAGATATGGAAAATACGCCTAGTAAAAATGAACAGTATATGAATTATGATTATGTTATTGATAAATATAATGTAGATATTATAGTTAATGAAAATAATACTTTTGATGTAACTGAAACAATCACTGCATATTTTAATGTTCCAAAACATGGGATATATAGAATGATACCTTTGAGAAATGAGATTACAAGATTAGATGGTACCTCTTCAACTAATAGAGCAAGGGTAACAGAATTAGATGTGTCTGATGAGTATAGGACCTCAAGGCAAGGCACAAATTTGAAAGTAAAAATAGGATCTCCAGAACAAACAGTGGTTGGAGAAAATACTTATTTAATAAGATATAATTATAATATAGGAAAAGATCCAATCAAAGAGTATGATGAACTTTATTTTAATATTATTGGTAGCGAGTGGGATACTGTAATTGGAAATATTACATTTTCAATTGTTATGCCAAAAGCATTTGATTCTTCTAAATTGGGATTTTCGTCAGGACGAGTAGGCTCAACTAATAGTACTGTTGTAAGGTATTCTACTCAAGGAAATAAAATAACGGGAAGTTATAATGGGATACTTAGAAGCGGTGAAGCTATAACGTTAAGATGTGTGTTACCTGAGGGATATTTTGTTGGTGCTACTAGCACAATAAATATTATAGATTACTATGAGTATATAATTCCTTTTGTTTTTTTGTTAATAGCTGTGTTGATTTGGTATAAATATGGGCGTGATGATAAGGTTATTGAGACAGTAGAGTTTTATCCCCCAAAAGGATTAAATAGTTTAGAAGTAGGTTTTTTATATAATGGAGAAGCTAGAAACAAAGATGTAATTTCTTTAATTATTTATTTGGCTAGTAAAGGTTATATTGAGATAACTGATAAAGAAATTGATTTAGATTCAAAGAAGGTTAATTTAAGTGTAGATGCGAAGGAAAAAGCGAAAAATAAAATAATTGAATTGCAGAATGAATTGGATGAAGAAAGAAAAATTAATGCAAATTCTAACAAAATAAAGTATTATGAAAATTTACTAGACATTTATAAAAATATTGATGCTCCGATTGATTATAAAAACTTTAATGTTGAAGATTCTGATATAGAAAACAAGAGTAAGTTTGCAATAAAAAAGTTGAAAGATTATGATGGGACAAATGTGAATGAAAAGCTTTTTATGGATGGCTTATTTGATAATGATATAACTGAGGTAACTGAAAAAATATTGCGCAATAGTTTTTATGTGACAAATGATATGATATTAAGAAATATAAACAATCAAGAAAACAAGAATACTGTATTTGAAAAAATAGGTTTCTTTAAAAGGTTTATTATTATAGTTATGATTATTATTTCATATTTTTTAATAACTGTTCCTCCAATTTTACTTACTGAGGAGTTAAACGTACTTATTCCATTATTAATATTTCCTGGGTGTGGTTTTACATTTATTGTTAATGGAATTTTTAATCTTATTGTTAAACGATATAAATATGGCAAAAATAATAATTTTTCAGATACCGTTAGTAATATTGGTTTTATTCTTTGGGGAGTTGGGGCTTGTTTTTTAACTTGGCCATTTCTTTTATTTCCACTTTTATTTCAAGATATAATATATTTTTGGGGGTATATTGCAGGATTAAGTTGTATTGCAGGAATGATTATTTGCTTTAGACTTTTATCTAAAAGAACACCTTATGGGATTAAAATGCTCGGTCAAATAAGAGGATTTAGAAAATTTTTAATAACAGCTGAGAAAGAAAATTTAGAAAGTTTGGTCACAAAAGAACCTAGTTACTTTTATGATATTTTACCTTTTGCCTATGTTTTAGGAGTATCTGATAAGTGGATTAAAAATTTTGAGGTTTTGTCTTTATCAATGCCATCTTGGTATAATGGATCTGATTCTTTTGAATTATTTATGAATGATACAATGGATACGGTTAGTAGTGCACTGACATCAGGTGGTATTAGTGGAGGCTCATCGGATGGTGGTTCAGATGGTGGTGGTTCTTCTGGTGGAGGCTCCGGCGGTGGCGGAGGAGGTTCTTGGTAACACCTAAAATAAAATATTTTAGACATAAAAAAAGACATTTAAAATGCCTTTTTGTTTTCTAAATGGGGCGAAATGTGGGGATCGAACCCACGCATACCGGAGCCACAATCCGGCGTGTTAACCACTTCACCAATTCCGCCATAACAACAATATTTTAGCAAACTTTTAATAGTTTAGCAACTATAAATTGTTATTTTTTAGATAATATATAGTAATATGCATAGAAAGTGTAGTAAGCTACCGATGTCTACGAAAATATGAAATACAAAGTGGTAATAATGCTTTTTGGCGCCAATCATATATAAGATTGCTCCGATTGTGTAAGAAATACCACCGGCTATTAGTAAAGCCATGCCTTTTACTGTGATAACTGGAGCAAGCTTAGGAGCGGTAATTACGATGCACCAGCCCATTAGAAGATAACATATCATGGAAAATGTTTTATATTTTTTTAAATCTATGGCATTTAAAGAAATTCCTAAAATAGCAAAGGCCCAAATGATTCCAAATAGGGTCCAAGCTAAAACTGTGTTATAGGTTCTTACAGCACAAAGTAAAATAGGGGTATAAGAGCCAGCAATTAATATAAATATGGTACAGTGATCAATTACTTGAAAGACTTTTTTGGCTTTAATATTTCTTAATCCATGATAGATACTGGATATTGTATATAATAAAATCATTGATAAGCCAAAGACAATGGAACTTGCTAGTGCATAGCCATCATGATGTTTAACAGCAAATACTAAGCATAGTACTAGGGCAGAAATGCCGATAGCCCCGCCAACGATGTGACTGATCATGTTCATTATTTCTTCGCCTTTAGTATAATTTGGTAGATTACGATCTTTTAGCTTGGTTCTTTTCATATACTTTTCCTTTCTGTTTTGATAAACTTTCTATATAATTATAGATTTCTTCCCAAGAGAATAGTCTTGTTATTTGTGGGTGTTCTACATTGGTATTATATGGTGTATGAAAGATTATAACTTTTGCAGATTCAGCAATGCTTTTACTATTTTTAGGACTATCTTCAATCATAATGTCTATATTTTTTTCTTTGATTGTAGGAAGTTTATCGCCATTACAAAAAATAATTTCATCATAAGGAATGTCACGGTCAAGTAAAAATAGTTTTACTAAAGTTCTAATTTTTTCACCTTCGGCACTGTTTTCATCAGTAAATCTTCTTTTAGTTATTATAAATATTTTGTGACCATTATTTTTTAATGCGTTAATATATTTTGAAGCGTTTGTTCTTATAACTCCATGCTTTGAATATAGTTTTATACAATGAAATAAAATTTTTCTAGCTACTGGGGTGTTCACTGTGTTTTTCTTTTCTCTATCTAAAATAGGCTCTTTTGTTCCTAAAACACTAAGAAAGTCTAGGTTTGTAATTACGCCATCTATGTCTATGCCTATATTCATGATAAGTCACCTAGTTGTAAGTTTACACTAAAATTAGTGTGTAGTCAAATAACAGAAAGACGCGAATTGATTATTATATGATGAAATAAACTATATTAAAGACTAATTTAGTTAGTTTTTTTATGAGGTGTTTTATGAGAGTGTTGATTTTAATTAGAAAAGAAAATAGTGATTATAATATTGCTAATTATAAAAGAGCAATAAAAATGGTTGGTGGTAAGGTTGTGATTTTTAAAGATGGTGCTTCAAGGAATTTGCTTATGAGAAGACTTAAAAAGATAGATGCAATTTTACTTCCTGGTGGGGAGTATGCAACAAAATGGGATAATTTTTTAATTTCTTATGCGATTAAGCACAATAAAAGATTACTTGGAATATGTCAAGGAATGCAGGAAATGGGTAGATATGGTAGTGATGATGAATTATTAGAGTGCAAGAGGCATGCTTTACTTGATGGTAGTAAACATTTAGTTTATTTAAATGATGGTATTTTAAAAAGACTTGGTGAATCGGTTTTGCTAGTTAATTCGTATCATAGAGAAAAAATAGAAAAGAGTTCTTATTTTAGGGTCACTGGAATAAGTGAAGATGGGGTAATTGAAGCGATAGAGGGCGATAATTTTATGATAGGTGTGCAGTGGCATCCTGAAAAAGATATAGATGATAATATTTTTAGTCAAAAACTATTTAAGTTATTTGTTACTGGCGATGATAGTATGCTATAATTTTGCGTAGAAAGATTGATATCAAGGTTTAGTTTATGAAGATTGAGGATTTAAAAGTAAAGTATGATTTATTACAAAATAAGTATGGTGATAAGAGTTTAGATTCTATATATAATGGTGGATGTGAGAATAATCCTGATATTTGTTTTGTATTTATGAATCCAACTGGTAGAAATATAGCAAGTAAAAAAGAATGGCTTGGTAGAAAGTCGCCTTGGATTGGAACTAAGAATATTTGGAAGCTTTTTTATGATGTAGGGTTAGTTGATGATAGCATTTATGAAGAGATACGCAGTAAAAAACCGAAAGATTGGGATTATGAATTTGCGGATAAGGTTTATGAGATGGTTACAAATAAGAAAGTGTTTATAACTAATTTGGGCAAATGTACGCAGATTGATGCAAGACCACTACCTGATGAGGTTTTGAAGAAGTATTTGAAATTACTTTATAAAGAATTTGAAATTATTAAACCTAGGGTGATTATTACTTTTGGCAATCAAGTAAGTTCGATTGTTTTAAATAAGAAAATATCAGTTTCAGATAATAGAAAAGTTTCTCATGAGTTAGTTATTAATAAGGAAAAATATAAGGTTTATGCAGTTTATTATCCGGTTGGGAATGGAATATTTAATATAGATAAGTCAATAGAAGATATAAAATGGATTATAGATAATGAGTTATAGAGGATGGTAGTATGATGATATTTAATAAATTAGTAAGGGACAGGATTCCGGAAAAAATAGAGGGTAATGGAGAGAAAACTGTTGTTAGAATACTCAATGATCATGAGTATAAGTTAGAACTTAATAAGAAACTTTTAGAAGAATGTAATGAGGTAATTGGTGCTAAAGATAGTGTGGAAGTTGAGGAAGAACTGGGGGATGTTTTAGAGGTTATAAGGGCAATAGCTGAGTTAAATAATTCTAATTTGGATGAAATAATAAGAGTTTCGGATGCTAAAAGAGAAAAACGTGGAGGCTTTGATAAGAGAATATTTTTAGAAAGGACTTATGAAATAAATGAGTTTGAGGAGTAGGAAACATTGTTAAATTAATTTGCGAAGTTTCTAAATAATTTTGATAGACTATAATTTTGACTGGTTTATAATGTTTTTAGAAATGGAGAGAGATTTATGATTGGAAAAAAGTTAGTTCAATTTAGAAAGAATAAAGGACTTAGCCAGGAGGAACTTGCAGAAGATGTTGGTGTGACAAGACAAACAATTTCTAATTGGGAACTTAATGAAACGGCACCAGATTTAAAGCAAGCACAAAAGTTAAGCGAGATATTTAATATAAGTTTAGATGAACTTGTTGGTAATGAAGATGCGATTTTAAAAAAGTTAAATATTACTGAAAATAATTCTAATATTATTATTAAATTAATTAAGGTTTTGGGAATAACACTTGGGACTTTAATATTTGTTTTGATGGCAATAGTTTGTATTTATATTTATACAACTAATTATTATGAGACTGAGCCAATATCTGCTGGTGAAGGAAAGGTATGCTACTTTAATGGCGTTATAGGTGATTATATTGTTATGAAGAATAATATTGATGGGACAATATCTTTTGATTTAAAAGATAAAAGTATTATTGATAAATTAAAACTTAATGAAATAAAAAGTGGGGAACCAAAAGAGATCCTTGAAAAAATAGTTACTTATATTAAAGATAATGGTGGAACTTGTTTGGAAGATAGATAACATACTTTAGATGGAGCATTTGTTTGCTTTATCTTTTTATTTGTGTTATGATAGTTCATGATTTATTTTTTTAGGGGAAAATGATTATGATGAACGTTGTAAGTGAGTTAAAGGGTGATACTATTTATTATAAACTAATTAATGGTAATGATGAGATATATGTAGCAGCAGCGCAGAAGGAGAATAACTGTTTAGTAGTAACGTTTGATGATGAAACTTTAGATAAGGTAACTAGTGAGATATTTACTAACATTATGAAGAAGGTTTATAGAGAAGCATCTACTAAGGGTTTGGAAGTTAAGTGCGATAAGGAACTTTTTTTTAAAAAGGTGATTGATGAGACAGAAGATACGCTAATTTTAGATGTTGAGCCGATAGGTTTTGATGGACAAATTAAATTAGATGATATGTCACTATATATGTGTATTGAAAGGCCAGTTAGAGAAACCTGTAAGGCATTAAGTGATAAGGGAATTATAACACTTATGTCTAGTGCAAATGCTAATGATGTTAAAACAAGATATACTAAGATAGGTATGTATAGACATTTACGTGGTGATGGACACTTTAATATTGGGAATGGCTATGCTTGGGTGATGATTGATTGGGCTAGTCTTAGTCAAGAAAATAAACAATTGTTTACGAAGCTTAATTCGGGTGAAATACAAATACCTTTAACTGAAACAGAGAAAGTGAGCTTTGAACATAACTGCAAACTTAATCAGTTTCCGTTTAAGCAAAGTGAACTGGTTAAATTTTTTGAAGTTGTAGATTATTATAAACTAGTGATTGGGCAGATTACTCCTAATCAATTACCACAAAGTTCTTCAGAAGATACTTATTTTGATAGTGTTAAAAGTGGCTATGTTGTTGATAATTCTTTACTAAATCATAGCTTAGATTTTCGTGCTGTAGTAATAAAGTGTCCAATAGACGAAACTACTAAAGTAAGCGATGTAAAAAAATATTTTAATTTTATTGTTCAGAAACTTACTATGCAAACAAGTAAAAAATATCCTATTTTAAATTAATATGTAAAATCAGATTTGACGTCTGATTTTTAATTTTCGTAATGGACTAAATTAATAATATGTGGTATCCTATTATTATAGGAGGATGAAATGAAAAGGGTAAAACACTTTTTAGGGATTTTGGTTGCTATTTTATTTTTGCCGACAATAGTATTTGCTGATGAATCTTATATAACTTACAGCGATATTAAGTGTAATGGGAAAAATGTTATGGGAGGTAGCAGTTCATACAGTGCTGTTACTAATATTGGTGACCATATTGAATATTCAATGAATGGTCAAAAGGACAGTAAGTATTCATTTGTTATTACTGGTTTTAATCTTAATGCTGATCAAGAGTATACTTACACATTAACATCAGACTTTAAGAATTTTAAGAAAACTTATACTGGGGCAGAACTTATGGCTGGTGTAACAATTAATGGTGAAGATGGCAACAGTATGATGGAAAGCAAGTTAGTAGATGCTTATAATAAGTCATTAAGAAATATGTATAGTAAATATACAACAGATGATAGGGATATTTATTTTGATAATACGAGATTTAACTTTAACAAAAATTTTGATTTTACCGAAATGGATGCAATATATAATTCTATGCTTAAAGATGGTAAAGTAAAAGTAGCTAGTGTTGATCCGCTAGATGATTCTATGTTTGCTGAAACTGCTATTACTGCAGCGTTAAGTAAATATGATACTGATAAATATCGTATCGTTGGTGGATGCTATGAGAAAAATAAATGCATGGTTAATATCTTTGATAAAGTAAAAGCTTATAAAGAAAAGACTTATGAAACTACTTTTGAATTTGCAACACCTAATTCAAAAATAAAAAATAGATTAGATGGTTATGCTAAGACTTTTGTGGTAGATAATCAAAATATTGAAGAACATTTATTTTTAATGGAAGATTTAGAAACAATTAATTATAAATATGCGTTTCCTAGTTTTGGAGAGTGGATTGATTCAATTAATGCAATAATTAATTATTCTTCTGAATTTCAAAATAAGATTGGATACATGAATATTGGAACTAAATTAGACACAAGAGCTGGATGGGATGATCAATTTACAAGTGGATGTTTTGGTTTCTTAAATCTATTATTTGATGGAGTTATATATTCTTATGTTGATCCCACTGGTGTAAAACAGAATAACGTTTTATATGTACCAGATGAGACTGAAAATACAAGAGAAGCTTATATTAAAGCGGCTTTAGATAGAGTTAATAAATATATTCCAAAAGCAAATGTAAAAATAGAGTATGCTGGACAAATTACTGATATTAATGATTTTGGAATATTATCTTTAAATGATATAGTTGATGTTAATAAAACACTTGGTGAATACTATAAAGTTACTATTGGTGAGGAAGAATATTATTATTTTATTGCTAAGGATTCATCAAAAATGAGAACACCTGTAATGAATACAGTAGATGCTTTAACTGATATTTCAATTAAAACTGATTCTTCAGAGGTGCCACTAGATTCTAAAATTAATACGGTAGTTATTGATGCTAAGAGTGATGAATACAAAGAATTCTTAAAGAAAGTAAATATTAATAATGGATTAGTAGTAGATTTAAAATTATTTTCTGATTCAATAAATAAAAATATTTCTAAATTAGAAAATGGTGTATTTAAAGTTTATGTTCCACTTAATGATGAACTTAGAAAATTAGATTTAACAGCTTATTATGTTAAAGATAATGGTGAAATAGAGAAACATGATGTAAAAATAGAGGGTGATTATTTAGTATTTGAAACTGATCACTTTAGTACTTATGTAATTGGTGGTAATAAGTTAGAAAATCCTGCTACATTAGATAATATAAGTACTTGGATTATTACAACTAGTGTATCATTATTAGGACTTGCTGGTGTAGTACTTTACAAAAGAAAATTTAATAACTAGATAGATGTAAATGTCTATCTTTTTTTATTATTAAATGGTAGAATATTAATAGAGTAGAAGGAAAGATTGTAAATTATAAAATATTATAAGAATTTAATTAAAAGAAAAAAGTATTCAGTAATAATTATATCTATTTGTACAGTTTTAGCGGGAATATTTGTGTGTTATTTAAGTGATAATGATTTAGTTTATGGTTATGAAAAGAGAAAAAATACTAACTTTATTGTTACATCGGGAATTTCTGATTGGGAGATAAAAATGAAGACAGGTTGTAAGTTTGAATATGTAATAATAAATGTATTAAAAGATAATTAAAAGGAGTTTTTGTAATTATGGATTATGTTATTAGGAAGATGATAAGAGAAGATGCTAGAGCAGTATCACATATTATTGCTGTTACGTGGAATGAGACTTATAAAGGAATCATAAATGATGAGTATTTAGATAATTTAAAGAAAAATGAAGAAGAAACTGCTGATGCGTTAGCTAATAATTTTAATACTAATGGTAATAATTATTATGTGCTAGAAGTTAATAGGGAGATAGCTGGCTTTATTAATATAAGTGCATCTGATGATTTAGAGTTTACGAATTGTGGTGAACTTTGTGCAATTTACATTATTAGTAAGTATAAGGGTCAGGGATATGGCAAAACATTATTTGATGTGGCAATTAAAGAGTTAAGGAATATGGGCTTTAATAAAATGATTATAGGTTGCTTAAATGGAAATCCTGCTAATGAGTTTTATAAGCACATGGGTGGAAAATTTATTAAAATAAGAATTTTTGAAAAGTTACAGATGCCTGAGAATGTTTATTACTTTGATAATATGGTTGCTATTCATAAAAATAGAGATTATAAAAAAGATAGACTTAAATATGAAAGAAAAACTAAATTATGAAAATATTGAGTAGATAGAAATATCTGCTTTTTTTATGTGATAATTTATAATAACAAGTGCAACATTTGATGTTTTAATAAAAAAAGTTCATAT
>URUT01000042.1 GCA_900551105.1 uncultured Mycoplasmatota bacterium | reverse complement strand
AAACAAAAAGGTACTGGTAATGCTCGTCAAGGTTCTATTCGTGCTCCTCATTATAGAGGTGGCGGTGTTGCTTTAAGTATTAATCCAAGAAGTTACACTTTCAAAATGAATAAGAAAGAAAGAGTTTTAGCTTTAAGAAGTGCTTTATCTATGAAAGCACAAGCTAAAGAATTAGTTATTGTTGATTCTTTAGAGATGGCATCTTTAAAAACTAAGGATGTTAAAGATATGATTAAATCATTAAATCTTACTGGTAAAGTACTATTTGTTACTAGTAATGATGCTGAGAACTTATATATGGGTTCTAGAAACTTAAATAAAGTTAATGTTATTTTAAGTGAAGAGTTAAATGTATTTGATATTGTTAACTCTGATGTTGTAGTAATTGATGAAGCAGCTGTTAAAGCAATTGAGGAGGTGCTTAATTAATGAAATCAGATATTATTTATGCACCAGTTATTACTGAAAAATCTAGTAATTTAGCAAGCGATGGTAAGACTTATGTTTTTAAGGTAGCTAAGAGTGCTAATAAAGTACAAATTAAGCAAGCATTTGAGGAAACATTTAATGTTAAAGTTGCTAGTGTAAATACTCTTAATACTAAACCAAAAGATAAGAGAGTAGGAAAATATACTGGACAAAGAAAGACTTATAAGAAGGCTATCATAACTTTATGTGATGGTTATTCAATAGAATTGTAGGTGAATACTTATGGGAATTAGAAAGTATAAACCAACTACCAATGGTAGAAGAGGTATGAGTACATTAATTAATAGTGATATTACTTCTGTTACACCAGAAAAGAGTTTACTTAAAGCTAAGAGTAAAAGTGGTGGACGTAATAATCAAGGTAAGATGACTGTTAGACACATTGGTGGTGGAGCTAAACAAAAATATCGTGTAATTGATTTTAAAAGAAATAAATTTGATGTTCCAGCTAGAGTAGATAGTATTCAATATGATCCAAATAGAAGTGCAAATATTGCTTTATTAATCTATAAAGATGGTGAAAAGAGATATATTATTGCACCTAAGGATTTAAAAGTTGGTACTATTGTTGTTAGCGGACAAAATGTTGATGTTAGAGTTGGTAATGCTATGCCACTTGCTAACATGCCTGTTGGTACTGTTGTACACTGCGTAGAACTTAAACCTGGTAAGGGTGCAGAGATTGCTCGTAGTGCTGGACAAAGTGCTCAAATTCTTGGTAGAGATGGTGCTTATGTTATTTTACGTTTACAATCAGGTGAAACTAGAAAAGTTTTAGGAGTTTGTATGGCAACTATTGGTGTAGTTGGTAATGAAGATTATGAACTTGTAAATTTAGGTAAGGCTGGACGTAAACGTCATATGGGAATTAGACCTACTAACCGTGGTTCAGTTATGAACCCTAATGATCACCCACATGGTGGTGGTGAAGGTCGTGCACCTATCGGTCGTAAGAGCCCACTTACTCCTTGGGGTAAACCTGCTCTTGGACTTAAGACAAGAAAATCAAAGAAAGCTTCTAGCAAATTAATTGTTAGTCGTAAGAAGAAATAGGAGGATCGTTTATGGCAAGAAGTTTAAAAAAGGGACCTTACGTAGCTAAGAGTCTAATGAAAAAAATTCAAAAGTTAAATGCTGAAAATAAAAAAGAAGTTGTAAAAACTTGGTCTCGTCGTTCAACAATCTTCCCTGACTTTATTGGTCATACAATTGCTGTTCATAATGGACGTGAATTTATACCAGTTTATATAACTGAAGAGATGGTTGGTCATAAACTAGGAGAGTTTTCATTAACTCGTAAGTTTACTGGTCATGCTGGAAATAAGTAGGAGGATTAGATGGAAGCTTATGCATTACATAAAATGGCTATTATAGCACCTCGTAAAGCAAGAATGACTCTTGATTTAATTAGAGGTAAGAGTGTTACTGAAGCTAGAAGTATTTTAAAGACTACTAATACTAAAGCTAGTAGATTAATTATTAAGGTTTTAGATTCAGCTGCTGCTAATGCTGTTAATAACCTAAATTTAAAAGAAGAAGATTTATTTGTTTCTGAATGTTACATCAATCCAGGACCTATTTTAAAGAGAATTAAATTTGGTTCAAGAACAAAGGTTGATAGAAGAGATAAAAGAACTAGTCACATTTTTGTAAAAGTTAGTGACGGAAATAAGGAGGCTTAAACATGGGACAAAAGGTAAATCCTAATGGATTAAGACTTGGCGTTAATAAAGATTGGCAAAGCAAATGGTATGCTAAGAATGATTATGCCAAATTATTAAATAATGATTTAAAGATTAGAGATTTTTTAAAGACTGAACTTAAAGATGCAGCTTGTTCAGAAATAATTATCGAAAGAAAGAAAAATCGTACTGAGATTAAGATTAATACTGCTAAACCAGGTGTTATTATTGGTCATGGTGGAGCTGATATTGAAAAGTTAAGAACTAAAATTAAGAGATTAGTTAATGAAGACGTATATGTTACTATTGTTGAAGTTAAGAATCCTAATTTAAGTGCTCAAATTGTAGCTGATCAAATTGCTAGACAAATTGAAAATCGTGCTAATTTTAGAACAGTTCAAAAGAAAGCAATTAAAGATGTTATGAAAGCTGGAGCTGTTGGTGTTAAGACTGCTGTTTCTGGTAGACTTGGTGGAGCTGAAATGGCTCGTACTGAAGGATATACTGAAGGAACTGTACCTCTACACACAATTCGTGCTGATATAGATTATGCTACTTCTACTGCACCAACTACTTATGGTAAGATTGGTGTTAAGGTTTGGATTTACAAAGGTGAAATCCTTCCTACAAAGAAGAATAATGGAGGTGACGCTCATGTTAATGCCAAAAAGAACTAAGTATCGTAAACCTCATAGATTAAGTTATGAAGGAAAGACTAAAGGAAATAAAGAAATTTCTTTTGGTGAATACGGTTTAATGGCTAAGGAAGGCGGTTATGTTACTGCTAGACAAATAGAGGCTGCTCGTATTGCGATGACTCGTTACATGAAGCGTGGTGGTAAGGTATGGATTAATATCTTCCCACAACTTGCTCGTACACAAAAACCTTTAGAAACTCGTCAAGGTAAAGGTAAAGGTGATGTTAAAGAGTGGGCTGCTGTTGTAAAAGAAGGAAAAATAATGTTTGAAGTTGCAAATGTTAGTGAAGAGATTGCTCGTGAGGCTTTAAGACTTGCATCTCATAAATTAAGTGTTAAGACTAAATTCGTTAAGAAGGAAGAAAGTGGGGTAAAAGATGAAAACTAGTGAAATTCGTAAAATGAATAAAGAAGAGATTAATTCTAAGATTGTTGAATTAAAAAAAGAATTATTTGATTTAAGAATGAAACAAGCTACTGGAAATCTTGATAAGCCACATAAGATTAATGCTTTAAGAAAAGATGTAGCTAGATTAAAGACTATACTTACAGAGAAAGATGGGAGTGAAGAATAATGGAAACTAAAATAAATAAAAAGGCTGAATTAATTGGTAAAGTTGTAAGTAATGCTAATGATAAGACTATTACTGTTTTAGTTGAAACTTATCGTAACCACCCATTATATAAAAAGAGAGTTAAATATTCTAAGAAATATGCTGCTCATGATGAAAATAATATAGCAAATGTTGGAGACACAGTTAGAATTGCTCAAACTAGACCATTATCTAAGACTAAGAGATATGAACTAGTTGAAGTAACTAAAAAAGCTGTTGTTTTATAGGAGGTAATCTTATGGTAATGCAACAAAGTAAGTTAAAAGTTGCTGACAATTCTGGTGCTCGTGAACTTATGGTTATTAGAGTACTTGGTGGCAGCAAAGTTAGATATGGAAATATCGGTGATGTAGTAGTTGGAACAGTTAAGAAAGCTATTCCAAATGGTACAGTTAAAGAAGGTAAAGTTGTTAAAGCTGTTATTGTTAGAAGTGTACAAGGACTTAGAAGAGAAGATGGTAGTTATATCAAATTTGATGATAATGCTTGCGTTTTAATTAAAGATGATAAGTCACCAATCGGAACTCGTGTTCTTGGTCCAGTTGCTCGTGAACTTAGAGATAAAGAGTATACTAAGATTGTTTCACTAGCACCTGAGGTTTTATAGGAGGAACAAATGAAGGTTAAAGTTGGAGATAAAGTAAAAGTACTTACTGGTAAAGATAAAGGTAAGGAAGGAAGAGTAATTGTTACTCTAAAGAAAAAAGACCGTGTTGTTGTTGAAGGTATTAATTTAGTTAAAAAACATCTTAAACCTGGAAGAACAAATGAGAACGGTGGAATTGTTGAAACTGAAAACTCAATTCATGTTTCTAATGTAAAAGTTATTACTGAAGAAAAGAAAGCTAAAACAACTAAAAAATCTACTAAGAAAGAAGTAGGTGAAAAATAATGAAAGATTTATATAATAATGAAATTAAGAATAGTCTAATAAAGGAATTTAATTATTCTTCTGTTATGGAAGTTCCTAAATTAGAAAAGATTGTTGTTAATATTGGTGTTGGTGATGGTTCTCATGATGAAAAATTAATTGAAGCAGCTAAAAGAGATTTAGAGGCTATTACTGGTCAACATGCAGTTATTACTAAAGCTAAAAAGTCAATAGCTGGTTTTAAATTAAGAGAAGGACAATCTATTGGTACTAAGGTTACTTTAAGAGGAGATGCTATGTATAACTTTATGGATAAATTAGTTAAAGTAGCTTTACCTCGTGTAAGAGACTTTAGAGGAATTTCTCCTAAGGCTTTTGATGGTAAGGGAAATTATACTTTAGGTATTAAAGATCAACTTATTTTCCCTGAAATAGTTTTTGATGATGTAGTTAAATTAAGAGGTATGGATATTGTTTTTGTTACAACTGCAAAGACAAATGAAGAAGCACTTTCTTTATTAAAGGGCTTTGGACTTCCATTTAGAAAGTAGGCGAGAAGATGGCAAAGACTAGTTTAAAAGTTAAAAATTCAAGAACTCCTAAATTTAAGGTTAGAGCATACACTCGTTGTTCTAGATGTGGTAGACCTCACGGAGTTTTACGTAAGTTTGGATTATGCCGTATTTGTTTTAGAGAACTTGCAAATGATGGTAAGATTCCTGGCGTAAAGAAATCAAGTTGGTAGAAAGGAAGTTGTAATTATGATGGTAAATGATACGATAGCTGATATGCTTACAAGAATTCGTAATGCTAATCAGATGAGATATACAAAAGTTTCTGTATTAAATACTAAGATGACAAGAGAAATTGCTTCTATATTAAAAGAAGAAGGTTATATTAATTCTTTTGAAGTTAATAAAGAAAGTAATATGTTAGAATTAGAACTTAAATATGGAGAAAATAAGAAAGAAAGAGTTATTGTTGGTTTAAAGAGAATTAGTAAACCAGGCTTAAGAGTATATGTTAAACATGAAGAACTTCCTAGAGTACTAAATGGTTTAGGAATTGCAATAATTTCTACTTCAAAGGGAATCATGACTGATAAAAAGGCTCGTGAAAATGGGCTAGGAGGAGAAGTACTTGCCTATATTTGGTAAGGAAAACTAGGTTATGAGTAGAATTGGAAATAGAAAATTAACAATTCCTGCAGGTGTAACAGTTACAATTGATGGTAATAAAGTTACTGTTAAGGGACCTAAGGGAGAACTTACTAATGAGTTTAATAAACTTATTAAGATTGAACAAGTAGATAATGATATAGTTTGTACTAGAACTAATGATGCTATTTTTACAAAGAGTATTCATGGTACAACTAATTCATTAATTCAAAATATGATTATTGGTGTAAGTGAAGGATATACTAAGGAATTAGAAGCAGTTGGTGTTGGATATCGTTTTGCAGTAGCTGGCAATAAGATTACTGTTAGTGCTGGATATTCTCATCCTGTTATTGTAGAAATTCCTGAAGGTTTAAGTGTTGAATCTAAAGTAAATACTGAGCTTGCAATAAGTGGTATTGATAAACAAA
The DNA here is from genome assembly GCA_900551105.1 of uncultured Mycoplasmatota bacterium. Classification (GTDB taxonomy): domain Bacteria; phylum Bacillota_I; class Bacilli_A; order RF39; family UBA660; genus CAG-533. Next base: position 4,977 of record URUT01000042.1, on the reverse strand, counting down.
AAGTTACTGAATTTGCGGCTAACATTCGTAAAATAAGAAAACCTGAACCATACAAAGGAAAGGGTATTAGATATAAAGGCGAACGTATTAGACGTAAAGAAGGAAAGAAAGCGGCTAAGTAGGAGGGATAGTTATGATAAAGAAAGAATCTAAAAATGTTCAAAGACTTATGAGACATAAAAGAGTTCGTAAGAATATTAGTGGAACAAGTGAAATGCCTAGATTAAATGTATTTAGATCTAATTCACAAATTTATGCTCAAATTATTAATGATGAAACTGGTACTACTTTAGCTAGCTCTTCTAGTGTTCAATTAAAAATCAAAAATGGTGGTAATATTGAAGGTGCTAAATTAGTTGGTGCTGATATTGCTAAGAAAGCTAAAGAAGCTAAAATAAGTAAAGTTGTTTTTGATAGAGGTGGATACCAATATCATGGTCGTGTAGAGGCTTTAGCTGATGCTGCACGTGAAAACGGCTTAGAATTCTAGAGGGAGGGAAATAATGGAAGAAACAGTTAAGAATGAAGTAGTTAATAATACTACTGTTAAGAATAATAAAAACTTTAATAAGGATAGAAAACCTAGAAAAGAATTTAAAAAGAGTTTTGAACCTAAAAAGAAGCTTTTAGAAGAAAAAGTTATTTCTATCACTCGTGTTACTAAGGTTACTAAAGGTGGTCGTCACTTTAGATTTGCTGCTACTATGGTAGTTGGTGATGGTAAGGGCTTAGTTGGTATTGGTACTGGTAAGAGTATTGAAGTACCTGAAGCTATTAAGAAGGGAATTCAAGCTGCTAATAAGAATTTAGTTAAAGTTCAATTAGTAGATGGAAGAACTATACCTCATGAACAAATTGGTAAATGTGGTAGAGCTAAAGTAATGATTAGACCTGCTAAAGAAGGTACTGGTATTATCGCTGGTGGAGCTGTTCGTGCTGTATTAGAGATTGCTGGTGTTAAAGATATAGTTTCTAAATCATTAGGAGCTAATACTCAAGTTAATGTTGCTAAAGCAACACTTGAAGCATTAAAGAGTCAACGTACTAAAGAGCATATTGCTGAATTACGTGGCAAAAAAGTGGAGGAGTTATAATATGAAGTTACATGAATTAAACTCTTTACCAGAAGCAAAGAATATTAAAAGAGTAGGTCGTGGATCTGGATCTGGAATGGGTAAAACATCAACTCGTGGTCAAAAAGGACAAAAAGCTAGAAGCGGCGTTTCTATTAAACCATGGTTTGAAGGTGGACAAAGCCCATTATATAGAAGAATTCCTAAAAGAGGATTTAATAATAAGAGATTTACAGTTAGATTTGCTATTATTAATTTAGATACTTTAAATAGATTTAATGATGGTGATGTTGTAACACTTGAATTATTAAAAGAAAAGGGAATTATTAAGAAAGAATTATCTGGTTTAAAAGTACTAGGTGATGGTGAATTAAATAAAAAGGTTATTGTAAAGGCTAATAGATTTTCTAGTAAAGCTGTTAGCAAAATAGAAGAAGCTGGCGGAACTGCTGAGGTGATTTAATGTTTGCAAATCTTAAAGGACTATTTAGTCCAACTAATAAGGATTTACGCAAAAGAATATTGTTCACCTTAGGGTGTTTAGCAATATTCGCTTTAGGAACAAATATAATGGTTCCTGGAGCAAAAGAAATAACCCAAAATTTAGGGTTTCTAGAACTTTTAAATTTGATGAGTGGTGGAGGACTAAAATCTTTTAGTGTATTTGCTTTAGGTGTTGGTCCTTACATTACAGCATCAATTATTACTCAATTATTACAAATGGATATTATTCCATATTTTAAAGAGTTAAAAGAACAAGGAGCAACTGGTAGACAAAAGATTAATCGTATTAATAGATATTTAGGTATTATATTTGCGGTTATTCAAGGTTATTTCTTCTCTTATGCGTTTTTAAAGGGTGCTGGTGCTGATGTTATATTAAAGTCAACAATATATTTAACAGCAGGAACTGCATTTCTATTATGGCTAGGTGATGAAATAACTAAAAAAGGAATTGGTAATGGAGTTTCCTTACTAATTATGGCTGGTATTGTTAATACTTTACCAAAGACATTTATTACTGCTTTTAGTGAACTAGTACTTGCAGAAACATTTACAACATGGACTGGTATTATACTATTTATATTATTTACTTTAGTATATTTAGGTATAATAGTTGGAGTTATCTATATGCAAATAGCTGAAAGAAGAGTACCTATTCAGTATTCTAATCGTACAGCTAGTGCGTATGGTGGAGAGAAATCTTTTGTTCCAATTAAATTAAATTCAGTAAATGTTATTCCGGTTATATTTGCATCTGCAATTATTGGAATACCATCATTAGTTGCAACAGTAATAAATAAAGAAAGTTTTACTAATTTTGTAAATAATTATATTAATTATACTAGTTATACAGGATTTTTATTATATATGGTATTAATATTCTTATTTGGATATTTCTATACATTGTTACAATTAAATCCTGATGAAATGGCTGAGAATTTAGATAAAAGCCGTGGTTATATTCCAGGAATTACTCCAGGAGAAGCTACTAGTAAATATTTAAAATATGTTATATCTCGTCTTACAGTATTTGGTACTTTAGGATTAATGATATTAGCTGCTTTACCAATTATATTTTCTAAGGTAAGTAATTTATCTAGTAATGTTACAATTGGTGGAACAGGTTTATTAATTGTAGTAGGTGTAGCATTAGAAACTTATAAACAATTGGAAAGTTCTATTGTTTCAAGAAGTTATACTGGCACTAAGAAGAGGAGAAGAAGATGAAAAATATTATCTTTATAGCTCCTCCTGCTGCTGGTAAAGGAACTCAAAGTGAATTATTAATTAGTAAATATGGTTATGAACATATTTCAACTGGTGATTTACTTAGAAATGAAATAAAAAGTGGTTCTGATTTAGGAAAAGAACTTGATAGTATGATGAAAAGTGGTAGTTTGATTAGTGATGAGATAGTTAATAGACTACTTATAAATGCTTTATCAAATATTACTAAACCATTTATACTTGATGGTTATCCTAGAACTATTAGTCAAGCTTTAAAACTAGATGAAATACTTGATAGTTTAAATAAGAGTGTAGATGTTGTAGTTTATTTAGATGTAGAAGAAGAACTTGCTATGAAAAGAGCAACTGGTAGGTTAAGTTGTAAATCTTGTAATAGAATTTATCATAAATATTTTTCTAAACCTAGAGTAGATGGTATTTGTGACGATTGTGGTTCTTCATTAATTTCAAGAGCAGATGATACACCAGATACTTTTAAGGTAAGATATGATACTTATATGAGTAATACTAAACCTTTATTAGATTTTTATAGTAATAAGAATATTCTTGTTAAGGTAGATGCTAATAAGGAAGCTGATGAAACGTTTAGTGAAATAGAGAAAGTGATTGGTTAATGGTAAGTATTAAGACGAAAGAAGAAATATTGAAGATGAAGAAGGCTGGTCATGTTAATTATTTAACACATCAGTATTTAAAGTCTTTAATTAAACCAGGAATTACAACTAAGTATTTAAATGATGAAGCTGATAAGTTTATTAGAGAGCATGGTGGAATACCAGGATTTTTGAATTATGAAGGTTTTCCAGCTAGTATATGTGTATCAGTAAATGAAGAGGTTGTTCATGGTATTCCTGGAGATAGAACTCTAAAAGAGGGGGATATTGTATCACTTGATATTGGAGTTGTAATTGATGGATATCATTCTGATTCTGCTTGGACTTATCCAGTAGGAAAAGTAAGTGCTGAAAAGCAAAGACTTATGCATCATACTGAGAAAGCACTTTTTATTGGGCTTAAAGAAATACATGATGGAGCTCATTTATATAACATAGGAGCTCGCATTTTAGAGTATTGTAATAAACAAAAGTTAGGCGTTGTTAGAGAACTAGTAGGTCATGGTGTAGGTCGTGATTTGCATGAAGATCCTGATGTACCTAATTATGGAAAATACAATACAGGAATGATTTTAAAAGAAGGAATGGTTATCGCGGTTGAACCGATGATAACAGCCGGAAACAGACATATTAACATTTTAGATAATGACTGGACTATTGTTACGGAGGATGGTAAGCCTAGTGCTCACTTTGAACATACAGTAGTTGTTACTAAAGATGGATATGAAATATTAACAGGAGAGTGAAAGATGGCTAAAGAAGCTAAAATAGAAGTCGATGGTAAAGTTATAGATGTTATCAAAGATGAATATAAAGTGGAATTAGAAAATGGCTTTGTAGTAACAGCTCACGTTTCTGGTAAAATACGAATGAATATGATTCGCATTTTACCGGGCGATAAAGTTACTATTGAGTTTTCACCATATGATTTAACACGTGGGCGCATAACATATAGAAAATAGGAGGTATTTTTATGAAAGTTAGACCATCAGTAAAGAAAATATGTGCAAAATGCAAAATAATTAGAAGAAAAGGTAAGATTATGGTTATTTGTGATAACCCTAAGCATAAACAAAGACAAGGTTAGGAGGACTTATTATGGCTCGTATTAAAAATGTAGAATTACCAAAAGAGAAAAGAACTGTTATAGGACTTACTTATATTTATGGTATTGGTAGAAGTTTAGCTGAAAAGATTTGTGCTAATACAAAAGTAGATCCTAATAAGAAAATTAAAGATTTAACTAGTGAAGATGAAGCAGCTTTAAGAAAAGAAATTGATAATCATTTAACTGAAGGTGATTTAAGACGTGAAGTTCAAATGAATATCAAAAATAAAATGGAAATAAATTCTTATCAAGGTGTTAGACATAAAAAAGGTTTACCTGTTCATGGACAAAGAACTAGCAGAAATGCTAAGACTCGTAAGGGTAAAGGTAAAGTAGTTGCTAATAAGAAAAAAGTAGGTAAATAGGAGGTAAATTATGGCTTATAATAGAAGAAAAAGAAAAGTTAAAAAGAATATTCCTGAAGCACAAG
>URUT01000041.1 GCA_900551105.1 uncultured Mycoplasmatota bacterium | reverse complement strand
TAATTATTTTAAAATTAATTTAAGATAAAAAGAAAAAGTCAAACCCAACCTTAAAATGGATTTGACTTTTTCAAGCAAACAACTGGAGAAGTCTAACCATCAGGGGGTTAGTGCTCTTCCTCAATTAAATTATACAACAAAGAATATGTTTTATTCAAGTTTTTTAAAATAAATTTTAATTGCAAATGCTAATTTCAAAGTTTTGTTTAACTATAGATGTATAAAGAGTTTAAGCACTATTTTACATTAAATTAAATGATGAGTAAATTTGTTCCAAATCCTTTATTTATGCAGTTTTGCGTATGTTTTAATTCAATTTTAAAAGTCTGCTTGACCATAAAAATTTACTCTTGCATCGTCTAAACTTATGTGTTAATGTAACTCATTGAAGAGCACTAGGTTAGGCTTCGCCTCTTAAATTTTCAAAGAATGAAAGAGGGGTGATGAACAGATGAAAATCATTAAAGAAATACTCCAGTTAATTATCATCTTAGTAGTCTTTCTAATTATTTTAAAATTAATTTAAGATAAAAAGAAAAAGTCAAACCCAACCTTAAAGTGGATTTGACTTTTTCAACCAAAACATTGGAGAAGTCTAACCATCAGGGGGTTAGTGCTCTTCCTCAAATTAATTATACTATAATTTGCTCATTATATTCAATACCTAACATAAAAAATTTATTGTCTCCATCTATAAAAAATGTTATAATCAAACTAGGAATAAAGTAGGAGGCATTATGAATAATCAAAATATAATACTAAAAATATTATTATTTCCATTTAACCTCCTAAAATATGAGGTGCTAGGTATTTACTATACAATTTATGCACTACTATATCCATTTATCTTCATATTTAATAAAATAGGAGATAAAATATTTAATAATTATGAAAAAAAGCAAAAAAACAAAGTGGGAATAGAAACACTTGAAGAAGAAACTATTAATCTTGATAGTGGAGTAGAGGCCTTTAAAAAAGAAACGAAAAAAACCAAACTCAATAACGAACCCGCTCAAAAAGAAGAAACCAAATTAGAATATAAACCAACTTTAGAAGATAAATGGCAAGATTTTTACAATAATTTATCATTCGTAAAGAAACAAAAAGAAGCTCAAAAAATTCAAAATCAAAGCCTTTACGCAGCATTACAAACAGATACCGAAAGAAGTGAAAAACCCGTAACTTATAAATATACTGCAATAGATTCTAGCGGTAAAAAAGTAACTGGTGTATTTTATGCGTATTCAAAAATGGAGGTTTATACTTATTTAACAAATGAGGGTAATACTGTATTAACAATCGAAACAAATAAGTATATAGAATTATTTTATGGACCATCTGAATTTAATAACTATCGTTTTAGAAATAAAGATTTAATATTTTGGTTAACTCAGCTATCCACATATTTAAAGGCCGGTATAACATTAACTGATTCAATGCGTATTTTAGGAAAACAAATGAGTAAAAGCCCTCGCAAAAAAAGAGTTTTTGATTCAATCATATACAATCTAACGTTAGGTGAATCTTTCTCATCAGCTCTAGAAAAACAAAGAAATTCTTTTCCAGCATTATTAATTAGTATGGTTAAAGCTGCCGAAGCAACTGGTGAATTAGAAGAAACTTTAGATGATTTAGCATCATATTACACTGAACTGGATAATACAAGAAAAGCCATGATAAACGCCATGAGTTACCCCGCAATCATTTCTGTGTTCTCGGTTGCAGTAGTCGTATTTATTATGTTGTATGTTATTCCACAATTCGAAGGTGTGTATGCATCAACAGAAGCGACCCTAAATGGTTACACACTATGGGTACTTAACTTAAGTAAATTCTTTGATAAAAACTTTGTGTATTTATTAAGTGGTTTCATTCTAATAATTGTAGTTATTATTATATTTTATAAAAAAGTAAAATCATTTAGAAAAAGTTTACAAATATTTGCTATGAAGCTGCCTATATTTGGTAAAATAATAATTTATAAGGAAATGAATGTATTTGCTAAAACTTTCGCTTCGCTATTAAAAAATAATGTATTTATTACTGATAGTATGAATCTATTAAGTGAAATAACTAAAAATGAAGTATACAAAGAAATTATGTTTAAAACAATTAATAATATAGCTAAAGGTGAAAAAATAAGTGAATCATTTAAAAACCAATGGGCTGTTCCTGAAGTAGCATATTTTATGATTGTAACCGGTGAATCAACCGGTGAATTAGCAGCAATGATGGATAAAGTTGCCCAGTACTATCAAACGGAGCATAAAACAATTATCAACAACATGAAAAACTTTATAGAGCCAACAATGATTATCTTTTTAGCAGTTGTGGTAGGTGGTATTGTTCTTGCAGTAATTTTACCAATGTTTAGTTTATATAATCAAATTAAGTAGGTGGGGTATGGAAATTGTTATATTTATAATAGGCTTGATATTTGGCTCATTTTACAACGTAGTGGGCTTAAGACTTCCTAAAAATGAATCAATAATTTTTCCAGGAAGTCACTGCTTTAAATGTAATCACAAGTTATCATGGTATGAAAATATTCCAGTAATATCTTTTATCTTTTTAAAAGGTAAATGCAAATCATGTCATCAAAAAATATCATTGATGTATCCAGTTATGGAATTATTAACTGGAATATTATTTCTATTTAGTTATATCATATTTGGCTTTTCTGAAAACTTTATTATAAGCATTATTATATCAAGTTTAGTTATAATAATAATTGTTAGTGATTCTAAATATATGATTATATCTGATGGACCATTAATTGTTTCTGGATTACTGATCATAATTACGAAACTAATATTTGAAGGATTAAACAAAACTTTAATATCATTTATGTCAGGGATCTTAATATTTGCACTAGTATATGGACTAATGCTTTTAGGAAATTTTCTATTTAAAAAAGAATCCTTAGGTGGTGGTGACATCAAATTATCATTTATTGCTGGCCTAGTTCTTGGACCTTTATTAGGAATATTTTACATTATACTAGCTTCGTTTTTAGCTTTCCCATACGCTATGTACATTACGGTAAAAAGAGAAGAAAATATGCTTCCGTTTGGACCATTTCTTGCAGTAAGCATGCTTCTCTTATACTTAAATAGTAATTTAGCAATGCTATTTTTAAAAAATCTATTATCATTGGGGTGAAATAAATGAAAAAAGGCTTTACTTTAGTAGAACTCTTAGCAGTAATTGTTTTACTAGGAATTATTATGGCAATTGCCATACCAGGTATTTATAAAATTAGGGATAAAATGAATGAAAAAGCATTAGAGGCTAAAATTAACACAATTGAAACAGCTGCAGTCTCATACGTACAAAGTAACAGTAACTTACTAAAAAGTCACTATGGATTATGTGACATAAATAACCAAAATGAAAACTGCGTATGTAAAAGTGAAGATGACTGTAAATATCACTTTACTATTAACATTAAGACTTTACTTACCAGTGGTGATTTAAAAAAAGAAACTCTAGAAGGAGAAAATTGTGATGTTCCTAATCCGACAGATAAAAATAAATGCTTAGACTGTTTAAATATCAATATAACACTAAGTGCTAAATATAAAACTGCAACCGCAAAATTAGATTTAAATGCTGGCGAGTGCTAAGACATTTAGTCTTTTTTTTATTCAAAAAAAATGATATACTAAAAGCATAGTAGGGTGATAGAGTGAAAAATAATAGTGGGTTTATAGCAACATCTTTAATCTATACTTTTTTTCTTGCATTTATAGCAATCCTAACCGCCCTTTTAGGAGCTTATATTGCTAACAAAACAATTTTAGAAAGATATAATAATGATGTATTAGATAGAATTAATACTGGAAACCATAGAATAACTGTATATTCATCATACTCAAATATTGATGGCGGCGTAATGTTAACTAACCTAATAAAAAATGGCACGTTTGCTTATGAAGAAGGCTCATTTAAAGACTGGCCTTTAGTTGGTACTGCTAATTTTCAACAAGCTGACTTTGGACAACAATGCCTTGTAAAAAATAGTGGAACTGGATATTTAAACCAAGCAATAAATTTCAAAAACAATGATACTTATTATTTAAGTGCGGAAGTTTATGGAGATGGAGCAAGTAACCTACTAAATATCATGGTGAGTCAAAACAATAATATAGCACTTGATACAAGCAGTAATCTTCCAACCTGGGAGCGAGTAAGCAAAGTTTTTAAAATTCAAAATCCTGATGCATTATCCTATGCTCAAATAGGCAAAACCTACCTTTCTACAAGACCATACATCACTAAAATAATGCTATTAGATTTATCTTATACCTACGAAAATAACATCCCATCTAAAGAATGGGTAGATAAAAATATATCTTACTTTGAAGGGACAGTCTCTTACGCATCTAAAAATTTTATTAAAGAAGACCAATTAGAATTTACTATTACACCATATGCTGCTTATCCAAATGCCAAAGTCACATGCAAAGAAGCTAGTGGAAAAGACGTAGAATATGAACTAAATAAAAAAGACACTACTCAAACAAATAGTCCATACATCTTAACAGTAAAAGAACTTACAAAAGATACTACCTGTAACATTAAATGGTCCCAATAAGGAGGTAAGCCACATGAATAAAAAAGGTTTTGTACTAATAGAAACTATTGTTGTAATTTTAGTCTTATGTGTTTTACTTATTATGCTTTATGGAGGATACATGAATGTTATAACATCAGTTCAAAAAAAATCACATTATGACAATACAGAATACATCTATAAAACAACCTTAGTTAAAGATTACCTGTTAGAAATTAACACTAACATCGAAACAGAAACCATAATAACTATTTGCCAAGGAAAAGATCAATGTTTAGAAAGATTTACTGATAACTACATGAAAGAATTAATTAACCAAATGCATATTAATTCAATATATATAACTAACTGGAATCCTGCCTCAATCGGCAAAAACAATTTTAGTAGCTTAGAAGCAACAACTCAAAATTACTTAAATAAATTAGATGCAACAACCGAAAAAGGCCAAACAATATATAGACTAATAGTAATGTATGAAAATGAAAACTCTCTAGGAAAAACGCCAACAATATATGAATATGCATCAATTAAAATAGGAGAATCCAAATGAAAAATCAAAAAGGAATGACTTTGGTTGAAATAATCGTAAGCATTGTACTAGTATCAATTATCCTAATATTTATAACCAAACTGCTAATAAATGTAAATGACTTATATAGAAAAAGCAAACAAGAAGTTGACTATGATGTCCTAAACACAATCCTAACTGATGCAATAGGAAAAGATATACTTAATTATGGAGTAGCTAGTGCTTCAATAAACGATAGTAAAAACGAGGTCACAATTACTTACAACGAAGTAAGAGAAACTAAATTAAATAAACAAATTATTAAAAAAATTTCATTCGGTGAAGATTACACATATATTAAGTATGGTTACGTTGAGGATGAAGATTTAACAAGTGAAGAGCGAAGCAGTAATATAGCAAGAAAATTACCTGATGGAATAATTCTAGATAAAAGCAACTTAATAAATCTAACCAAGTTCACTGAAGAAAACAACAATGGAACCTCATCACACGTTTTAAACAAAATAAAAATAAATCTGAAATCTAAAACTGGTGAAGATTATTCCGTAAATATTTATTTTAAAACTAATTAGAAAGGAGTATTGATATGAAACAAAAAGGCTTTACAATGGTAGAACTTATTGCTGTTATTGCAATTTTAGGCGTTATAATGATAATTGTTATTCCCTCAGTAGCAAATGTCTCTAAAAACACAAAAGAAAGTTTACTAAATGCTAAGATAAGTACAATAACATCATCTGCAGAAAAATATGGCAATGATAATATTAATCTATATCAAAAATGTACTAGTAATTTAGAAAGCAACGATCATATTGGTGATCAAAGTGAAATATATAAAGACTGTCTTTTAACTATTGAAAATCTTGTTTCATATGGATACTTAAAAAATGATACTAAAAAAAATAATGTTAATTACATTTCCAATCCTGTAACAAGTGAAAAAATAAAGGGGAAAGTTCTTCTTTGTTACGACCCAAAAACTATCCATATTATTGCTAAATATTATAGTGAAGAAGATAAAAATTATTCATGCCCAGCAGTATATGGTGATGTATATCTTGATGTATTTCCAAGTTTCAGTAATTTTTATTGGAATAAAGAAAATAACCAAAATATCGAAGCTACAATTAGTTCTAATAAAGACATGACTTACACATGCAAGAGCAACACAGATAGTTTTACTTGTAAAATCGAAAATAAAAAATTAATAATAATTCAAAATAAAAATATAACACCTGATTTCACTGAAAGTCACTATGTGACCGTAACCGGAAAATACAAAGAAAATGCTGAATATATTACTTTAACTAAAAATCACACAATAAACGTAAAAAAAGTAGTTTTTCAAATAACCGATGCAAACGATAGTGAAAACTTTGAAACTTGTATGCCTGTACTAAGTAATGAAAGACTTAAAATTAATGAAGAAAATGCAGGTACATTTAATTTATCATATACTGGGGATGGCTTAAGTGCCACAATAAATCAAAATATTTTATATCTAAGTAGCGGAAATACTCCAGGATTAGCAAGCTTAAAAATAGAAGAAAACAACGCAGGCTTAAGTAAAACTATTGACAAAATAATTTATGATCTAAAATTTGTAAATGATATAACCAATATAATTGTAGGAGATACATCAGAAAAACTAAATTTATCATACGGGCAAACTGGCAAACTGACTGTAAAAGTAACATCAGCTAGTGGTAAAACACCTCTTAAAATCTCTAAAGATAATAAAAATTTTTATACCTCATTAGAACTTACAAATGAAAATATCATTTACTTAAAAGGTTATGAGGTAGGTGAGGTAACTCTAACAATTACTGGGGAAAAGTGTGGTCAAATAACTAAACAAATTCATGTAACAAATATTAAATTAGAAAAGACTACACCGAATTTTATGTTTTTTGATGGAGGAAAAACACCTATAGGTGAAAGAACCGATACAACTAAGTTCATTAGTAAGATTGTAGCAGATGATATTAGTACTTTAAGCTGTAAATCGAATGATAATTATTTAGACTGTAATATTGAAGGAGGTCTTCTTACTTTAACAACAACAGATGGTGAAGGCATTGCTGATAATATCAAAGACAAAGAAGCAACCAAAGTTATAATTACTAGTCCAACAGAAGGCACCTTAGAATTTAATATCCCAATAATATATAAAACAAGCCTTACTCTAAGAGAAAATAATCGTAGTGTTAATTATGTATGTCAAAAATATAACGATACATCAAGTCATACAATTTCCATCTATGGAACTAATGTAGGCAAACTAACACAACAAAATAATACGCAAACATGTGACCCTAATACGCAAAACATATTTTATAAAGAAATGTCTGACTACTATCTAGCTAACATTGGCTCATCAGTAACAGAACCAAAAATTGAAATAAAAAACAACTGTGGAGACTCTAAATCATACTATGGTTATATGACTTTAAATAGACATAATGTAACTACTACTGAACTTGATGCAGCTCCAGGAACTCCATATCAAAAAGGCTATAATAACACTGGTGTAACATCAATTTATTTAAAAGAAAATAATGGAAACCGTCTAGCGCAAATAGACTACCGTGTATATAAATTAGAAGTAGACCAAAGTACAATAAGTATTGACACAGGCGGCACAAAAACCATTAAAGTAACCTATGCAGCAACCGGCAATCTAAATTATAGAGTATCAAACGAAAACGTTGCTAGAATCACAAGAAGAGAAAGTACTTACAACGAAAATGAAAATAGTGAAATAAATAAAGAATTTACTGACACCATAACAATAACTGGTAATAGAAGAGGAAGAACAAAAATAACTATAACAGGAGCTGGCTGTGGTTCTATAGAAATAACTGTAAACGTTACAAGTACATTTAGTATCAACTTAACTGGTGGCAAATATGGAAAAACCACCGAAAATGTCTTAACCTGCCGAGAAAGTGCATTCTCATTAACAGATGGTTGTGACGTAATTTTACCAGCGTATGACTATAAAACAGGTACAGAAGCAAGAGGCTGGAGTACCTATCCAAACAGTGAATACGGAGAATATAGTGTAGGCGATACCATTCATATAGATAGATATAATAGTGGAACAACCTACTACGCAATAATCTATAATCCATCTCCAGTGTGTACATTTACTAGTGTTCCAGATATGATCCTAGACAATTCTACCGCAAATATATTTTTAACTTGTACTGATAAAGGCGGTGGCTTATCACCAAACGATTTAACTATAAACGACTTCCAAATATCAAATGATAACGCTAAAATAAATTCAGTAATTAAAGAAAAATCTATAACTGATGGTTACTCATACATCATAAATTTACTAACAACTGCAAACTATGGACCATTTACTGTAACCTTAAAAGAAGGGGCAGTCAAAGACACATACGACCTACCAAATGAAAGTATAACTACTAAAGAAATAGTTCATGCCAAATATAAATATGAAAACTACTATAGAGTAGGAGATAACGCTTATGCCTTTATTTATGATAATCAAAATGTAGATCAAACTAATGGCTATACTCTTGAAATAACTGGTAGTGGTGAAACTTATGACTATGACACACCACCATGGAATAATTACTCAAGTAATATAACTAATATCTTAATAAGTGATGAAATAACCTATTTAGGAAACAATCTATTTTATAACACCAACATATCAAAAATAAACTTACCAGCTAATCTAACCAAAATAGGCGAGTCAACCTTTGCAAATTCATCCCTAGAAACTCTAAATCTACCAGATAACTTAGAAGAAATAGGTAAACGAGCATTTACAAACAATGAAAATTTAACAACCATAACGCTAGGTAAAAACTTAAAAATTATTGGTGAATATGCCTTTAATAATAACTCATCTCTAGTAAATATTTTACTAAATGACAATCTAGAAGAAATTAAAGACTACGCATTTTTAAATGCTCCAATAGAATCTATCAAACTACCAGCAAGTCTAAAAACAATTGGCTCTTATGCATTTTATGGCAATAAAAGTGAAAAGATTGAACTAAATTCATCACTTGAAACTCTAGGAACAACCCCATTTAGAGGAACCAACTTTAAAGAACTAACCAATCTATCACCAAACTTCCAAGTAGAAAACAATCTCCTATACAAAGATAATAATCTTTTACTAGTACCTGATAACATCAGTGGAAACATTCAAATAAAAGAAGGAACTACTAATCTAACATTTGATAGTCTAAATGGCTTTGTAGCAGATAACAATACTAAAATGACTATAAATATTCCAAGCTCTCTAGAACAAATAAATACTAAACTAAATCTAAACATAGCATCATTTATAGTACATACTAATAACCAAAACTACTCATCCCTAAACGGTATTTTACTAAACAAATATCAAGACACTCTAATAAATATCCCAGTATACTTTAATCAAACAGAATATACTTTAACTAAGAATATTACAACTATCAAATCCTACTCTATAAATAATAATATAATCCTAGAAACTCTAACTCTAGACGGAATTAAAACCATTGAAAACAATGCAATATATGGAGACGATTATGGAATTAAAACAATATATATTGAAAATGGCCAAAGACTAAATAGAAATAATTATACTCTAAACCATAACTTAACAATAAATACCTTGTCCTAAGAAAATAAATTTATTATAATTAAATAATAAAGGAGTCAATATGAAAGATAACAAAAAATTAAAAATCTATATTAGTATATTTATAACAATCATAATTATTGCTGGAGTATCTTACGCTTACTTTTTTCTAAGAAAAGAACAAACAAATGATAATGTAATTGGTACAAGAACTTGTCTAGACACTACACTAAATGAACAAACATCAAGAATACTACTAGAAGACGCCATCCCAATTTCAGATAAAGATGGCCTAAATCAAACACCATTTACCTTTAGTGTCACCAACAACTGTGATAGCTACGTAAAACTAACAATCACCATAGAAAATGAAAACAGAGAAAGCACTAGTACAGAATTTTTAAAAGACAATTTTATAAAAATAAATCTAAGCCCTAAAGGCACAATAACTAGTTCAAATCTATTACTAGGAAGCCAAAACCTAGTAGACATCGAAAGCTCTAGAAAAGGTTACAAACTAACAACAACCGGACTAAATGGAAATGAAACAAAAGAATTCGACCTAAGAACATGGATGGATAGCAGTACAACTTTAGACGAAGGCCTAAACAAAACCTGGCAAGGCAAGATAATAATAATAGTTGATGCTGAAGATGAACCAGTTCCAGCACCAAACGGGTGGTACGAAGCAAATGACGGAACTTTATTAGCAGCGCTAAGAGATAAGAATACATTAAGTGAACCACAAACAACACCTGGTGCCGAAATCTCTGCTGATACTGAAGCAGTACTTGCAAGTACACAAGATGATTATGGAACCAGTTATTACTTTAGAGGAGCAGTTACAAATAACTTTGTAGAATATGCCAATATGTGCTGGCGAATTGTGAGAGTAACAGGTGATGGTTCAATAAAATTAGTTCTATATAATTATAATGGATTAACAAGTACTAATAATACACCATCTAGTAGTACACCTTGTAATGTAACTGGAAATGATTTGTCTCTTGCAAGATATGAAGGAGATACATATAAATCAGTATTTAATTCAAATAGAAATGATAATGCTTATATAGGTTTAATGTATGGTACAGCTAGTGCTAGTTCTTATGCTGTTGCTCATGCAAATACTAATGCAAGTACAATATTAACTAATTTAAATAAGTGGTATACAAATGTACTTTCTAAACAATCTGGTTTTAATGATAGTCAGCTTGCAGATACAATATGGTGTAATGATAAGAGTGTAGTAACTGATGCTACGTTTA
Organism: uncultured Mycoplasmatota bacterium; assembly: GCA_900551105.1. Classification (GTDB taxonomy): domain Bacteria; phylum Bacillota_I; class Bacilli_A; order RF39; family UBA660; genus CAG-533. The sequence continues at coordinate 171 of URUT01000041.1, read as the reverse complement.
ATCCTGGTAGTTGGACTTTAGGTACAAATTATGGTTTTGAAAAAAATTCAAATTATTATAGTGCTACCAAAAGATTAGTACAAGCATCATCATATAAAGCTGGTGGCACAGGACCTAGTTTAATATGTCCAAATGATAATAATGGAGGAAAGTTATCTAAGTTTACAGTAA
>URUT01000040.1 GCA_900551105.1 uncultured Mycoplasmatota bacterium | reverse complement strand
AAATATTAGTATTACCATTTTCAGCAACTACTTTTACTCTAACTGTACTAAAACCGGTTAAATCATTATTACCATACATATAAATATCCGAACGATTACTAGTAGGTGTAGCTGTAATTATAAGTGTTCTTTCTCTCTTTATTTTAACTTGATAGTCTAACACATCGGGCTTAAAATCTAACTTGTAACCCTTAACATTTAATGAACTAAGAGTTACATCATTACTAATTTCTAAACCTGGTTCTTTACGATTCACAGTAACATTATACACATTAGTCTTATTCTTATTAGTTACTTTAATCTCTATATTATTAGCTCCTATTTGTAAATTAGCATTACCACTAATCTCAACAGTTGCATTATCACTCTCAGGGAAAGCATAAACCTCTGTAAATGAATACTCATAAGGTATAGTTACTGAATAATCAAACACCTCTTTGTTAAAGCCTAACACTGTACCTCTAATAAATAAAGTATCTAATAAAGCACTATTTGAAACCTCTTCCTCTTCATCTAATGTTTTATTAAATGTAAGAACATAGCTTCTTGTACTACCCGTTTCACTAATAGTTTTAATTATTGCAGTTGTAACATCGTTATTTAAATCTACACTTCTAGGTTCGAATCCCGAAACAAATGCTGATGTATCACTTGCTAAATTAGCATTAACATTTACACTCTTAACATTCTTTCCTACATTTATATCATAATTAGTTACATAAGGATCAAAACTAATATTTCCCTTACTTACTGTTAAATCACTTAGTAAGTTATTATTAACTCTATCATCAGTTCTGTTCGCTATTATTGTATAAGTTCTAACCTTACCACTATTACTCTCTATTTTAATTAATATTGTATTTCTACCATAATCTAAATCTACTGTTCTTGGTTCATAACCTTCAACATATTTGGCATCTTCACTAGTAAGTGTAGCATAAACTGAAATCTTACTACTATTAACATCTATTTCATACCCCATAGATAATGAATCAAATCCCGCTAATGTAGAATCAGTATTTAATCTATTAGATAATAATGCATAATTACTTGGCATTATCTCATCCGTATTAGCTGTCGTTCCATCAATAGCTCTTAAAGTAAGTGCAACATCATTAGCATCAGAAACATCTAAACTTTTTAACGTGTTATTAATATCTGCATCATGAACAATTGCATACATTGGTCTACTAATTAAACCATTAACATCTCTAACCCAAGCATAATATAATCCTGCTGGTTTTTGTTCATATGCAACCGTATTAGCATCACTAAAATCTTTCCATAAACTATCATTAGAAGGAACTTTTTGTTCATCTAAATAATAACTCTTAACATCAGCAGCAACTTTTCTACCTCTAATAGTAATTGTACCAACACCTTGATTTAAAAGTGACGAAGCAATCTCTATACCTGGCCTTTTAGCACTTGAACAAGAAATTACATATGATTTATGACAAGTACCATTTTTAATATTTTTGCAAGTATCTTCATTTAATTTAGCCGGATTCTTTGTATAATCACTAGCACAAGTATACATTGTATTAATATCTACATCATTAGTAATACTATCATTTTTTTTATCATAACAAATATTAATTATTTTCTTTATTTCGGTTACATTTGTCGCTTTAGAAGACGTTGTACATGACTTTTCTCCCTCATTAGGATCTTTACAATCAGACTCATTAACTATATCAGTATCCTTATAACCATTAGCATAATTTTTACTTGCATCATTTTTTTCTATCCATTTATAATCATTTTCACTAGAATTATAAACACACATTTTTCCATCAGTGCTGCTTGAACCTGAATCTTCACAATTATCAGGTTTAGCATCAGCTAAATTCGCATACTGAATATAAACAGTCTTATCATTTAATTTAGCCTCACAATAATTTTTACCTGAACCATAAGAACAACTAGTAGAAATATTTTCTACAGTAACCATCGTTCCACAAGGAATATTCGAACTAACACTACTACCTATTTGAGAAGTACTAGTATACTCAGGAACTGTCTTAGTAGTATACAAAGTTTGTTCCCTACATGATGCTGGAACGCTATCATAAGAATAAGTTAAATTATTAAAATCAACTTGTGTACTAGTAATTCTATTATTTACCATGGTAACATCACAAACTTTAGTAGTATTATTTCCTGTAGTAGTACAAGTAGTTACTCTTACCTTATCACCACAATTTAATATACCAGTATCTCTTAAAACATACATATCATCATTAATAGTTTCCACATTTGTATCATTTTTTGGTACAACTTTAACTGGAGTAGACGTACAACTTGATGGTTTAGAAGTAGTAAAATATTTAGCATCCAATCCCCTACCCGATGTACCTCCTTTTTTACCTTTATCAAAAGTACATACAGCACCTTGTGCACTACCATTACATACTTTTACATATACAGTATCACACTTTTTTAATCCTAAACTAGAAATATCTTGAGTTATATATCTTATAGCATTTAATGTATAACTATTATCACTAGACGGTCTATCTGAAGGCGTATCTGAATTTCCTCCACCACCAGTAGAATAACAAGCCTGTTGTCTCCAAATACAACCTGATGTTTTTTCACACACCCTTGAATCTCTTATAGATGTACAAGATTTTGTATTATTATTACTACCTCCGTTATTATTAGAACAATCGCGAGGAAGAGAATTAGAATAATATTTAGCATTTAAACCTGACCCAGTTTTACCATTATATGTATAAGTACAATAAGTTCCAATAGAACTTGTAGTACAAGATTTAACATAAACTTTATTGCATTTTCTTAAAGTATGTGAACTTGTATTTGTACTAGAATTAATATACTTATATGCATTTACAGTTGTAGTATTATTATTTGTAGATCCGCCATTAGTAGAAACACAAGAACGTTGTCTCCAAATGCAACCAGACGTTTTACCACAATCAGTTGAATTTTTTATAGACGAGCATGTAGTAGCAGCTAATGCTTCATCTTTCTCGTTATTTATAACGTCAACTGTTCGATTACCCCCATTATCATTAACTTTCAATTCACTTAAAGAATAAAAAACAACAGGTAAAATTAATAATAATACTAATAATAAATATTTCTTTCTCTTTTTCATCTACCTTCTCCTACTTTCTATTTTAATTTTAAAATAAAACCCATAAAAAAGCAATAAAAAAAGAACTAACTTCTTCTATTATTACTAATTAGTTCTTCTCTATCAGTTAATTGCTTAACTCTTTCTATTATTCTTTTTGATTTAATCTGCTCTTCTGCACTCTTATTCATTACAAAATGTTCCTCTAATTCTTCTATTGTTAAATTAGAGGTAAAAAATGTCGGTAATTTTTCTTCCATTCTATACTGCAATATAGTTCCAAGAATTTCATCTCTATTCCACCCGGTAACAGTCTCAGCTCCTATATCATCTAAAAGTAAAATATCTGCTGTCTTTATTTCTTTAATTCTATCAGAGAAAAGCGATTCACCTAAATTAAACGTTTCTTTAATACTTCTTAATAACTCAGGATAATATACTACTAAAGTTTTAACGTTATCCTTAGATAATTCATTTAATAAAGCACTAACTAAATAAGTCTTTCCTGAACCAAAAGAACCATGCAAATAAAGTCCTTTACTTCTCTTACCAGCCTTATAATCATCAAAGAACTTCTTTAACCACTTAATAACTTTTACTCTCTTAGCATCGCTAACATCGATATTACTCATTCTAGCCATTCTAATTTCAAGTGGCATCTCAAAAAATGTTGTCTTTATCTCTTCTTTATTCTTAATATCTTCTTTCTTAAACTTACAAGCCACATAATTAAAAACTAAAGAATCATCTAAAACATCAGGATAATAGACCATACCACATACTTTATTCTTACAAGTATATAAACTCTTACATCCCTTACAATTATTAAGCTCATTCATGGTTCTTTCAATCTTAGAAGTATACTTATACGCTATACTATCTTTAATCTTTAATTTTCTAAGAATCTTCTTAAACTCTTCATTACTCAAACTCTTAGCATATTCTCTTTTTAATTTATCATCTAAATCACTTAATTTATATTTATTTATTTCATTATCTGCTTTAATCATTATCTAAACTCCTTTAATAATGCTTCCATCTCTTTTTGTTCTTCTTCACTAAGTTCTTTCTTTTGAGTTTCTTCATTAAACCAAACAGGTAAACTATTTATAGTTTTAGTCTCTTTCTTAGGTTTCTTTTTATATTCTTTTTCAGCCTCTTTCATCGCGTCTCTAGCTGTTTTTATCCCAAGTCTTGCCCACTGCCCTGCAATCGTCTCAACAAATGCTTTAGTAAGCTTATTATTATTAATCCTAAGAACATAATCAACAAGTACATTAATAACTGCTGGCGTCATATTTAAATCAACTGCTAAATACTCTAATATCTTTAAATCTGAACTAGTTGGAGTTCCAATCTTATACTTACTCCTAATAAAATCATAAGGTGTCGTATTTTCAAAAATATAAACCATCTTACCTCTATTAGATAAATCTCCCTCAGGTGCCTTTAAATAATCCGGCTGAGTACGATAAATAAGGGTCGGTAGTTTCCCACCATTATTATATTCATAATATCTACGTACCTCTTTTTTTAGTAACTCTCTATCAATTGAGCCACTTTCATCTAAACATAATCTTAATAGTTCACTCATCTTTAAAGTATCTAAATTATAAACAAATGCTAAAGAATTTATAAGTTCCTTATTCTTCTTATTTAATGTCTTCTCATTTAAGATTTTTCCTGAAATAGAAGAAGCAAGCAAATTAAAATCAATTAACTCTTCTATCTCCGGTTTGCCTACACTTTTATCTTTTATCTCTTCACCATTTAAGAAATTTCCTGGAGTACTAGTAAAAGTCATGTTTAACTTAGCACTTACATCTTCATAATCACTATAATTAAAAGTAATTTTTTTATAATATTTAACTAAACAATTATATTCTTCTCCACCAATATTATTATAAAGAACTACATTAAGTACCGGATGATTAAAAAACTCATAAGCAGAAAGTGGTGAAAAAAGTTCATATACATAACTATTTAAAGACTCTCCCTTCTTTAAATAAGATTTAAGTAACCCAACTGCTTCAAGTGCTTTCCTAGCATCTTTAATATCATCTAATCTCGTCTTTAACAAAGTCATTAAATGATGATGATTAAAAGTCTTACTAATAATCTCTCTTTTATCTAAATCACTCCATAAAGTTAAATACAAACTAATTGGTAAAGAGCCAACTATTGGTTCATATAAATTAATAATATTTCTTCTATCATACTCTGTAAGAATAGTCTTATTAATAACAGTATAAACATCAGCAGGTAATAAACTAATATACTTCATAATAAAACCTTCTTTCATAAATATATTTTACTATATTTAAATGTAAAAACAAGTTAAATCTAACTTGCTTTAAAACTTTTTAAATAAATTATATTTTTTAATATATAAAACTGCTACTACACTAACAAAAGTAATTAAAACTAAAACAATTGTTACATCTCTAATTCCTGTATCAGGATTATTTTCTTTATCTTGCTCTTTTCTTGTTGTCTTTTTAGTAGTTGTCGTTGTAGTTACCTGATCCTTATCTAAATCACTAGGATTATCTATATTTGTATTATTATCATTTGGAACATCTTGAATAACTTTAGTAGTGGTTGTAGTAGTTCTTGTTGTAGTCGTTGTCGGTGTAGTTTTTTTGGTAGTGGTAATTGTTGTAGTACCACTATTTAGTACTTTTATTGCTTTAGTAGCTTTAACATTACTTCCATCGCTACTAGTAGCTGTTATTGTAACACTTCCTACTGATATTCCTTTAACATTTCCTTTTTGGTCTACCGTCGCAATATCTGCACTACTACTAGTCCAAACAAGATTTTTATTATCAGCATTACTTGGCAAAACTGTCGCTCTTATTGTAAAAGTTTTTCCAACTTCAACCTTACTATCACCACTTAAAGTAATACTAGAAACATATACTGGATCAATAGTCTTCTTCACTATCTCAAAAGTATCAGTTGTACTAACATCCTCATAACTAAATTTTATCTTATATACACCTACTGACGTATTTTTATTTATAACAATATTAAAACCATCACTAGCAGCACTCACATTAAATTTATTTGTTACATCCGTATTACTTGAATCATATATTTTAACATTTACATCATCAACAATAATACCTACTAAATCAAGAGTAAAACTATAACTACCCCCATCAGTGGAATTTACATTATTCCCACCACTTTTACTACTAGTAATCTTAATATTTGAACAAACAGTATAATGAGACCTAATACTTTTCGGTATTTTGGAGCAAGAATTAACAGCTACTGGATCACACGCATTATTAAGAATATTATAGTGGATTCTCTCCTCACAAACTACACTTGGATTATATACCATTACCGTATCACTTGAAGAACCATCCCAGCAAGATATCCCCTCATATCTTTTTAATCTTGGCTCATGATTCATTGTTATCTCATAAGAAACAACTTCCGAACAAGTAGGCATCCCATTTACTGCACCTTTATTTTCTAAAGTCCCAGAATCAAAACGAAAATTACAATACTGACAAGTATAATACACAAAAGAATTTGCATCTAAATTTTTTCTTTTACTTGTAACTTCATTTACTGTTACTTCACTCTTATGATAAAAAAAAGCAGGTAAAATTAAAATCATTAATATTAAACTATATCTCCATCTCTTTTTCATTACTATACCTAGTTTCTACCATTAAAATTCTTTAAACATATTATATTTTTTAATATATAAAACTGTTATTATACTAACTAGAGAACAAACTAATAATATAGTAGTCACATCACTAAAACCTGTATCAGGATTACTCTCTTTCTTATCTCCACCAGCATTTTTATTACCACTATTATCACTAGGTTTATTAACAACAGTTGTACCATTACCTTCTTCTTTATTAATATCTATAATTTTTATTAATTTATAAGCACTTACGTTAGTTCCATCAATACTAGTTGCAGATATAGTCACACTACCTTCTGCATATCCTTTAACTATTCCATTTTCATCAACAGTTGCAAAAAACGGATTACTACTTGACCAAGTTACATCTTTTGTATCAGCATTTTCTGGTAAAACATTTGCTTTTAAATTTAACGTTCCTCCAACAGATACCTCATCGGAACCAACTATCTCAATACTTTTAACATATACTGTATCTCTAGCTTTTTCTAAAATAGAAAAACCATCTTGTGCTACTATGTCACCGTATGTAAATTTAATAGTATAACTACCCATAATTACCTTATTAGTTAATTCTACCTTATATCCTGTATCGAATTTACTTATATCAAATAAATCAGTAACATCATTACCACTATTATTATAAATATTTACTTTAACATCATCCAAAGATATAACACTTAATTTTAAATTATATTTAAGATATCCTCCATCAGTAGTATTTATAAATTCACTGCTTTTCTCAGTGCTAGCAATACTAATTCCAGGACTTTCCTTAACATTATCTGTAAAGACATTTATTGGAAAATAAAACTCCATACTACTATTACTAGTAGTATCAGTCCAACTACTAGCATCCCCACTATAAAATGAGACTCCTTTACTTAAATTAGAAACTCTATAATATATTAAATTATCGTTAGTAGATGAAGAATCTACTCTTGCAGCTGGATAAGAGTATTTAGAATCACTTACATAACTAGATGTATATTTTACATAAACATAAAATTTTTCACTATTTATTTTTACTGGACTAGACAAATTAACAGTAGTATATCCATCTTTAGTACCAGTTCCACTACCAATTAAAGTAGCACTATTAAAATCATCAGTTTCGTTATAATATAATTCATACTTATCTCCAGTAATTAGATATAAATTAATTTTATTAAGTTGCTCTTGATTACTTGTCCTCGTATAAACATTCTTAAAGTATATAGTTGATGAATTAATTAATAAATCATCATTATAGCCCAGTTTAGCATATGTATATAAATTATCACTAGTTTTATTAACAACATTATATGCACTCATATTAAATGAACATAAATTATTATCATAATAACTAACATAAGCATATCCTTTTGGTAGTCCATTAGATCCACCAAACAAATTCAAATAAGAATCTTTAACAAGCCAAGCTCCATTACCTGCTGGTGTTTTTACGAAATTACTAGCACTATAATCATCATCCCAGCCTACTATCGTAATCGCATGATTAACAGTTTTATCACCATAATAGTAATAAGATGATTTATCCCTAGATAAATATAAATTACTGATCTCATCATATATTCTAGCACCAACTGCCCCATAATTTACAAGTTTTTCTTTAATTTTAAGGATTGCATCATTACTACAAGTATTACTAAATAAAAAATCTACATCTGATACGTAATAATCAGCTTTTTGACCTAATGTATTACTTTTATTAGCTGTTGTATTACTCCAAGGAAGTTTACTTTCTAAAACCGGACCTCTTCCACTTACCAAATAAGCACCACTCATAAAAAAGTGTCCCCCTTGATTTTTTGTTCTACCACTAAACCCAAACTCATTATTAGTTCCATCATCTAGTGTGCGTAATGTATTATAATCAAGATGCTTTTCAGATAAATCTAAAGCCTGATTTTGTTCAATCATAAACGCAGATTCAATCACCGCATTAGTAGTAAACGTCCAGCAAAGTCCACTGCTACCTTGATCTTTAACGGGCGTTAATTTATTTTGCTCAAGCAACGAAAACTTTTTAGAAGTTTTATAATCAACATTAAAAGGATTCCCAAGTGATGTAGAAATAATACTTTTATCACGCTTTAAAAACTCTTCACACCTAATTGGCATAAAACAATTATCTCTTTCACTATCAGGTAATTTTTTCCACCTAATATACTCCTCTGTTTCTGTACAAATGTTATCCTTACTTTTTACCCATGTAAGGGCATCAACCCTACTCAAACCAAAAAAAAGACAACCAGCAAATAAACATATATACTTTTTCATAAACTCTCCTATTTTATAATACAAGTATAAATAAAATGTCACTAATTGTCAATCAACTTTAGTTTTTTTAACATTCAATTTTTTTATCAATTTCTTAACTTCTTTCGGATCTTTATAATTAGTTTTATCCCTCTTTAAATTAGTAATTTTCTTACCATAAGCAAAACCAATACCTCTTTCTCCTAAATAACTAACAGCTCCATAATATAAATAATAGTAACCATCTTGATATATAAAGCTAGAGCGATATATTCCCGAATTATCAAAATTTAAAGTATTTCTTTCTGGTTCTAATATCAGTACTGCATCTTCAAAATGAACCTCATCTTTGCTCTTAGTATAGTAAAGATTCATCCTATTATGATTTCTCCATTCATCATAAGCAGCTACTATCATTTCATATCCTTTTTTAGTTTTTATAACATCCATATGCCAACTATCTAATTTTTCAGGATAATTAAACTTAATAACATCTTTATCTTCCCAATTAAAAGTATCCATACTCTCAGCATATCTAAGTGTATTTTCTACATCCAAATACCAAATTTTATAAATCTTTTTATCATAAATAATAACTGGACTAACATAATCTTTTAAGAAGCGATTATTACTTACCATAACTTCTTCTTTATTAGACCAATTAACTCCATCCGAACTTTCCATTTTATATATTATCACTTGCTTTTTCGTATCATCTACGTATCTCCAAAAACAAATTAATATATTTTTATCTTTATTATATACAATATGCGAATCAGAATTATATCTTTTTCTTGCTTTTAAATCAGTTACTTCATCAAGTGGTTTATTTTCATTATTTGGTGCATGCCAATTAATTAAATCATTACTTACTGCAATATGCGGATTTTCCAAATCAGAATTTCCTCTAGGATATGGCGTATAACTCATCCAATATCTATAACCATTCCACTTTTTACTAAAGTTAAGTATTTTAGGATGATATGCTTCATTATCCCCATAAGAACTAATTATCTCTAACTTATATGTCGGATTTTTTTTAGCATCAAAAAAAGTAACAACAATAATTAAAATTGATGTTAATATCAAAAAAAATTTAAAAAAGCATTTTCTATTATTAATCATAATATCACCTAAGCACTTAATAATATACTATACTTCTTAAAATTTTTAAAGTTATTATTCAAAATAATCTAACATCATAGCTTTCTTTACTTCTTTTAAAGTCTCAGCTGCTTTTTTACGAGCATTTTCAGTTCCTTGCTTTAATACACTATAAACATATTCAGGATTCTTGGCAAGTTCTTCTCTTTTCTCTCTAATTGGTTTTAACTCTTCTTGTAAAACATCATTTAAGAAAGCTTTAATCTTCATATCCCCTAAACCACCACGACGATAATGATCTTTTAATTCATCCAAACTCTTATACTCTGGCAAATATTTTTCAAATGAATCTTCTTTACAAAAAACATCTAAATAAGTAAATACAACATTTCCTTCTACTTTACCAGGATCACTTACTTTAATATGTTTAGGATCTGTATACATAGAAAACACTTTTCTCTTAATTTCTTCAGCACTATCTTTTAAGTAAATACAGTTTCCTAAGCTTTTACTCATCTTAGCACCACCATCAGTTCCCACGAGTCTTCTTTCATTTTCTCTCTTTGGAAGCATAGCTTCTGGCTCTACTAAAGTTTCACCATAAATTGAATTAAACTTGCGAACTATTTCTCTAGCTTGTTCTATCATTGGTAATTGATCATCACCAACTGGTACAATATTTGCTTTAAATGCTGTAATATCAGCCGTTTGACTAACTGGATAAGTAAAAAATCCAGCTGGAATACTATCTTCAAATCCTCTCAATTTTATTTCTTCCTTAACAGTTGGATTACGATATAATCTAGATACAGTAACTAAATTCATATAGTAAAATGTAAGTTCAGTTAGTTCAGATACCTCAGACTGAATAAAATAGTTAACTTTATTTGGATCAATACCGCACGCTAAATTATCTAAAGCCACCTCAAAAACATTGTCTCTTATCTTTTTAGGATTATCAAAATTATCAGTAAGTGCCTGAGAATCAGCTGCAAACAAATACATCTCATCATAGTCACCTTCATTTTGAATTCTAACCCTATTTCTCAAAGACCCAACATAATGTCCTATATGTAGGGGTCCTGTTGGTCTTTCACCTGTTAATATAATTTTTCCCATTATAATCCTTCTTTCTAAAAAAAATCTTACCCTTCAATAATAGGATAAGATTTAATAACTTATTTTGCCACCTAAAAGATGTTCTTGTACAATCATACAAGTTCTTTTTTTAACGAAGAGAAATACTCCGTACTAGCCTACTAAATATTCGGTAGTCTCTCATCAGCCCAATTCAAAATCAACAATTTATAGCTTTCCACCAACCAGCTACTCTCTATTAAATCATCAAAATCTACTCTTCTGACTCATCAATTTATAAACAAATTATAAAATAAATAGATAGTATTGTCAAACCTAAATTTATAAATATAAAAAAAGACCCTTAAAAGTCTTGATATTCAACTGGCGTCCTTGGGCAGATTCGAACTGCCGACCTATCGCTTAGGAGGCGATTGCACTATCCTACTGTGCTACAAGGACATAAACAAATTATAACACGTATAATTTTAAATGTAAATTGATGGAATTTCTGCAATCATCAAT
>URUT01000039.1 GCA_900551105.1 uncultured Mycoplasmatota bacterium | reverse complement strand
ATTTAACTTTCAAAATTCCATACTATTTTCATATCTCTTGTATTAGTTTCTTTATCATATTTACCAATATAAATTCTATCGATAAAATCAGAAACAATATCTATATCAATACAGTCGATATGTTTATACTTACCATATACAGTTTCTTTAGTTTTCAATATTGCTTTTTTATCATTGATTAATTTTAGTTCTTCTTTGATTTTAGCAGCTCTATTTTCTAACTTTTCACTATCATCTTTATATTTACTTTTTAATATTATATACTCATCTGTATCTAATAAACCATTGATTTTATCTTCGTATAAATGTTGAAAGTATGTTTTTTTATTTTGTAATTCCTTATTAACATCAATTAATTCTTTGTTTAAACTATTTATTCTACTTTTGAATAAATCACTATCAGTATCCTTTTCTTTAAATTCTTTTAATTGTTCTTCGTTATAAAAGCGATTTAGTAATTCATTGATTTTTCCTAACGCAAAATTATTCAATTCATCCTTACTTATATTACTACGATTATCACAACTCTTGTACTTTTCCTGTTGGTCTTTGCATCTAAAATATACATGATTAGAATCTCCTGTTCTGCAATAAATTTTTCCACAACATTTGCAATAAAGCTTATGAACAAATGGATTATAATATCCATCTTTGTTGGCACGAACTCTTTGCTTTAATCTTTCTTGAACCTTTAACCATTGTTCCAATGAAACAATTCTCTCATGTGTATTTTCAACTCTTATCCAATCTTCTTTATCTTTTTTTACTTTCTTCTTATTTTTATAACTTACATTTGTTGTTTTTGATTGAACTAAATTACCTATATATACTTCATCAGTAAGTATTTTTTTTATCATTTGATCACACCACTTACATTTTTTTCTGATGTTTTTTTCATAATCAATTATTTTTTTCTCATCATTAGTTATTTGAATAATGTCAAAATAATATTTTTCGTGTTCTATATTATTTTCTAATAATATATCAAATTGATAATTAATTGTATGCTTTCTATCTAACATTTCCACAACTGTCGCTATACATGTTGTATCAAAAGGAATAAGATCATCCTTTCTTAATAGCGTCCATTTTTTTACATCAAAATTATTATAATCAATATCATTATCAGTTGTATAATATATTTTCATCTTTTTTTCGGAATAATTTTTTAAATACAATTTACATTTATTGTCAAAATTCTTTTTATCTTTAGAAAATATATTATAAGAAATAAGATTATGCAGTATCTCCCTACTTTCATTAATATAACTTATATCAGCTTTATAAAGACCTGCTTTTTCAATATAATCATACACTAAATAATTATCAAGATATGCTAATTTTAAATTTGAACCTTTAGACATCTTATACTCATACGGACTTGCAACAAAATTATCGTTCAAATATCTTGCTATTGTTTTAAGCCCCATTCCATTGATATAATTTTCAAATATTTGTTTTACAGTTTCAGAAGCTACTGGATCTATAATTAAATGATTTTTATTTTCTGGATCTCTATCGTAACCATAAGGAGCAAAACTTCCTGTAAACTCTCCACTCGCTCTTTTTGCTCTCAATGTTTCTTTAATGTTTATTGAAGTATCTTCTAAATACCATTCATCTGTCAATCCTAAAATTTGACTAGTCTTTTTAGTTTCTCGTCTTGTATTATCAATATGATCCACAACACTTTTAAACTGTACATTCCACTCTAAAAATTTATTATGCAAATATCTTTCTATAAGTTCCATATCTCTTGCAAATCTTGATTGAGTTTTTGCAATTACTACATCTATTTCTCCAGCTTCACAGGCTTTAATCATTTCATTAAACTGTGGCCTTGAACCATCTGCTCCAGACCAGTCCTCATCATTATAAACGCCTACAATTTCATATCCATGTTCTATTGCATAACTACGTAACATTAAATCTTGATTTTTAATACTTTCTGATTTTTCTTCTTTGGTTAATTTATCTCCATCTTCCTTTGATAATCTTTCGTATAACACCGCCCTTAATATTTTATTTGTACTTGTTTCACTATTCATAAAAAATCCTCTCCTATTTTTTAATCATAGTTTCAAGCCCATTTAAATTATAACGCGTATTAAACATAATTACAGCCCTCTAGCAATGAATTTTCCTTTTTTTTAATATAATTATAGAATTTTTTATTAAATATCACTGATAATTCTTCATTTGTAATCTCTAATTTTGACGTTTTATATTCTTCTTCACAAACATAATTAATAGTTCTTTTTTCTTTTCCTTTCTTAACCATTTTATCCCCCTTTTTATTCTTTTTTATTTTTTAGTAATTTGATTGTTCAAACAACTTACCAATTAAAATAACTTGATATCCTTTTTTATTTGGATTACAAGTTATTAATGTTATATATTTATCATTATTACTAAGCAAAACATCAGCTTTGCCTGTTTTTTCTATATCATATTTATTAGTGATTTTATAATTATACTTAACCCCTTTATAATAAACATAAACACCATCACCAATATTAACATTTATTAATTTCTTAAAATAAGAAATATTACTATTTCCAGAATGTGCATATAAAATAAAATTACCCTCTTTATCAGGATAATTACTATGTTCATCAACACTTATAGCATAGTTAATTGAACTAAAATTTTTAGTGCTGTCAACTACACCTCTTTTTAAATCTATACTAGGTATTTCTAAAATTGCTGTATAATTTATTTCTTGTTGATATTCTTTTTTTATTTCTGGTTGTTCTTTTTCCATTTCTTCTTCATCTACTATTTTAGTTTCCTCAATGTAATCGTTTACCATTTCTTCATCTTTTTGAGTTTGATAATAATTATAAACACTCAAAAATGATATTATTACTAAAGAAACAATTATGAATATTTGACCTATTATTTTTAGTTTTTTTCTCATATTTGATTTTCCCTTTCTATATTATTCCAAAAAGATATTATCGTTTTTTTAATTCTCTTATTTGTTGCAATTTCTACTGTTATATCATCAGTAAATAATTGTTTTAATTTTATTAAATTCATTTTGTTAAACAATGTAGCTATTTCTAATGTATAAACCTCATCATCATCTTTTATTTCATTAATAATTCTTCCATCAAATAAATCTTTTAATTTTTTTAAAAACAGCAAAGCATTATTCTCACTATTTATATTTTTAATAATTTTTCTCATTTTGTTTTGAGTTTGTCTTTGACTAGAAGTAATTATTTTTTGTGTTATCGCTCTCTCTTTACTATTATTATCCTTCTCATAATAATCTCGCAATTTTTCAATCGTATAATAATTATCAGTTAATCTTTTAAGTACCTTTGTTTCTCTTTCACAAATTGGCACTTTTTTATATTTTGGATATAAATCACTATACATATATGTATCTCTAAATATTGGATTACCAAATACAGGAAAGATAATAGTTTTATATTTAAGTGCAATAATTTCATTTGCAGTTAATAATTCTCTACCCAATAAAGAAGTAGTTTGATTACCGCCTATCTTAAATGGATCGGTACTTGTACTTAATGAGCTAGTTGTTATTGTTGCTTTACCAAGTTTTTTTTCAATAATCTGTGCACACTCTACACTATTAGTTTTCAAATAACATAAAGCCGAGTTATCAATTATTATACTAGCTATTTCTTTACCATATATTTGATCTAATTGTGCAAATGATTGTATAAAGAATATATATCTCATTCCCCTAGAACGAGCCACACTAACTGAAACTTGTATATCTCTTATTGGAGGAATTGAAGCAAATTCTTCAAGAATCCATTCAACTTTAACTGGAAGAGTGCCATTATTTTCAGGTAAGTTTGCAAAATTTGATAGATCTTTAATTAACATTCCTAAAATAATTGTAACTAGTTGATAATAGCTATTATCTTCATCTGGCACAATTATAAAAAGTGCTGTTGGTTTTTTAGCAACATCAGTAAGATTAAACTCACTTATGCTAGTTACATTTTCTACATTTAAATCATCAAATATAGACATCTTTTCTCCAAATACAGCAGTTACAGATTTATAAGTATTCTCAGCTGCTGAAAGTATTGATGTTAAATAATCTTTTGATAAACAACCATAACTTCTAGCATTCAAGTTTCTTTGTAAATATGTTTGATTTTCTTTAATCAATGAAGAATTTTGAAACTTTTTTATACTTGCAATATTGATTTTATTTTCACCGATCAATCCTTTTTTAAAATCCTCTAAAAAAATTCCTGTTAATCCAATAAATAATTGTTTACTACTATTAATCCAAAACGGATCCTTACTTTCTTTTTCAGTAAATATTAAATTTGCGAGAGAAATAACTAGATGGTTAGCCTCTGCTTGATGATTAGAACTTTTATTTTGATTATCTTTAATTTTTTCCAATAAATCATTTTGTGATAGTGTATTCAAATATTCCTCTAATTCTTTTTTAGTATGATTCTCAAAAGTATAATTTTCAAAAAGTTTTTTACTTTTTACATTTTTTTCAATGTCATCCTGATTATTTTTTATTACCTCAATAATATAGTCTGCTAAATTATATTTACTTATAATCTGTTCCATATATTTTTTGCTTGTAAACATTTTTGATATTGATATTTTATTTACTTTTATAAAATATGACAAAAGGAACATCATATTTTTATCATACATACAATGTTCCTTCCATTCTGTAATGATTGGTTGCATAATATTAATTTTATTTGATTTTGTTGGATTTCTAAAATCTATCGTAACAACATCATAACCATTTTCTTCAAAAATTTTACCAGTTGTTTTAAAAAGTTCTGCTTTGGGATCAGTTAAAACTACTGAATGTTTTTCTTTAGCAGTTGCGAATTGGATACAAATAGGAATACTAACAGTAATTGACTTACCACTACCAGTAGAACCAATCAAAACATAATGTGGTGATTTATTATCATAATATACATTTTTAAACTTTCCATTTTCTTTTTCATACCAAACTGGAAAACCTGCTTTATTAATATTATTTAAATCTTCTTTATCGAAGTTTGCTTTTATTTCTTTTTTATCAGCAAATTTACTAGAACCATGCTCATTGTTATTTTTTAACTTCCTTTTAAAAATTCTTGGCTCTATTATTATGATAAATACTATAAGTAATATAACTATAATTAATAATATCATCATAGGTGGCGACATAGCATCAAACTTCACACTATCCATCTTTTACATCTCCAAAACTTCTTTATTTTCTTTAAAAAAATCATTGTATTCTAATAATTTTTCTTTTTCTTTTCCATAAACAGTAGATAATGGATAACCAAAATTTTTTTCACTTTGAGAACAACACATTATTTTATTATTAACAAATGTATATAGTTTACCTTTTCTATTTATATAATAATCATAGTTATACCCTGTATCCAAATCTAATTTAGTTAATAAATAATACTTTTCCGGATGAAGTTCTTTATCAGATTCAATATGTTTGATTTTTGATAAGTTACCACTTAATATTGCATCAACATTATCTTTATACTTTTTGTAAGTTTCCACAACACCAATATCTTTAGCATCTTCATAATAATTATCTAAATAGTTATTTAATACTAATTTAGAATATTTGCTATTAGAAGTTGGATGAAAATTACCACTTACCAAGTTATAAATAAATTCAGCATAAGTTTCTTCAAATGTATTTCTTTGACATAAAAATTCTGAATTATAAAAAGTTAATGGATATAAACTTGAATCTGCTAAGTCAGCTGAAATGTTATTTTTTTTCTTATCAATGTTAATATTCTTTATATGATAATAACTCATATTACATCTCCATTTCTTTATCAGAATTCTTTTCCAATAATTTAACTATATCAAATTCCGAAAAACATATTATCGTTGGATCGTATTCTTCTCTTGCCTTTAATGCACTTTCATATAAACTTTTATTTGGATATTTTTTATAATCTTCAGGATCATTTCCTGTAATTCCAATTTTATTAAATTCCTTAATCAATCTTTCATCAGTTATTTTTCCCATATATCTATACCAGTTTTTACCGCTATGGTAAGTTTTTATAATTTCTACTTGAATAGGTATATCAACTAATGAATCTGTATCTTCTATTACACTTTGAAAGTAAGGAGTTCCATCAGATTCTTCCATTGTGATATTATAACCAGCTACCAAATTAGCATAATCAGAATTTCTTATTATTGTAGTACCACCTACATCATTAGTTATCGAGCATTCACTAATTTCAACTTTATCACCTTCACTCAAATTTCTTTGTTTTCCACTTAATAATAAACCTTCCATTTTTAATTCTTTGATGTCAAATCTTTCTTTTATATAATCAAACAATTCATTTCTGGAACAAAAATCTTTATTAACACCACTTATTATAAGTAAGAACCTTAATTTATTGTCTCTTATACCTTCAATGACACTACCCATTGTTCCATCAGTACCTGTTCTTATAGAACATTCAGGTTGCCATTCTTCTCTCATCTCTTCTATTTCTTTAGCATAATCATTTATTCCCATTGCAAAACACGCAGTATCAACACCAATATCATATTGTTTTAGTTTTGTATTTTTTAAAACTTTTATCTCTCTTTCATCTGTTAAATTACATTCATTTTCATCAGTTTTAATTATTATAAAGAAATGTATATGTTTATCATTTTCTTCTTCAAAATCAGTTGTATCAAATTGCATTTCTACAAAAACATCCTTCATATCCATATTTTTATTTTCATATCTACATGCAACATTACTACCATAACCTGGATCAGATATAACAATATCATTTAATTCTTTTATTTTACCCTTAAACTTCATATTTCCCCCTTTATATTTCTAAATTTTGTTCTTTATGATACTCTTCATTAACACCATCAGTTGAATAAAACAGTTCACCATATTCATTTTCAATTTCTGCAAAAGCATAATCTTGTCTTGACATTACTTTTTTCAACCTAGCAACAGCATCTTTTAAATCATAGTATGTACCATCAAGTTCAATAGATTCTTTTGCATCTCTATCTTCTTCTGTTTCCCATATCTTTATACTAAAAATATCATAATTTATATATTCAAATATATAATCACTTACAGCTTCTTTTATATCGTCAATATCATTACAAACATATTTTGCTCCAGAACTATCCTCAGTTCCTATATACAATTTTTTAGTATCATTATTATAACTTAATCCAATATTAAAACTTTTATTTAAATTTTCATTATTATCATTAGTTAAATACCATTTATTATTGTTTTCTACTTCAATATAATAATAATTTTCATCACAATTATCACATAAATAAGTGTAATCTATCAAATCACTTATTAATAATTTATTTTGGCACTTAGGACAATTACAAACTGTCATTAAATCATTTTTATTGTATTCTTTAGTTTGACTATAGGCGTTTTCGTAAATGTCTGAAATGACAGTTAAAAATTCTTTTATTTTTCCTTGATTATTATCCAATGATTGTATATCAGCATTATCTAAAATATCTATTAAGTATTCATATACAATTTTAGATTCTTTCAATATTTCATAATAAGTCATTTAATTTTCACACCTACATTTCCATTTCCTTATTAATATCAAAATCTTCTTTCCTATTAGTACCAGTAATATTTATAAACTCATCATATATATCATTATCTTTAACAAATGAATAATAATTCATTAACATTACAAAATCTCCTTCACTTATTAGATCATTCCTATCAACATTTCCTTTTTCGTCTAAAGTTTTAAGTCCAATTCCATTTCTTACTTTATCTGATTCAGTTTGTGTTATCCTCATAATTCTATTATTATTTACCTCTATATCTATGTTCTTTTCAAATAATTTATCTGGATTAATATCTATATCAAATTCAAACTGAAAATTAGAGTTCATTTCATAAACAATAAAATCTTTTAAATCTTCACTTGAACAAATATCTAAACCACATTTATTGAACACTTCTTTGTTTTCTTCATAAATTTCTTCCAAATATTCACTATTCATATTCTTTTTCACTCTCCATCTTTTTGCTATATTCTTCTATACTATTTACATTGTCAATCACAGAATTAAAATCATCCCATGCTCTTGTATCCAACACAAAATTATTATCAATAACCAACTCATATTTTCCATCTGATACTTCGTTAGTTGTAATATTATTAAAATTTATTTTTTTCTTTTTTAATAGTTCTATATAGAAATCTGTGATACTACGCATATTAAACTCATTATCAGCACCAAATTCTTCAAACGGACTATTATTATTAAAATTAATTTCAAATTCATTACAAACTTCTAACAAAGGTTTTAAACTATCCTTATAATATTTAATGCAGTCTTTAAAAGATAACATTGAATCTAAATCTATTTTTAATGGCCTTTCAAAATAGTTATTGGTATGTATATAAATTTCTCCGCAATTCTTACTAAAATTATCATACGCTATACTTTCATTATTATTTAGAGCAAATAAAATAGAAGCATATCTTTCTCTCTCTGCTCCTTCACTAAGTAAATAACATTCATTATAAAATTTTAAAGCATCATTTTTATTTTTATATACACTCAACGATCCATAACAATTTGTATATATTTCTCCCATCTCACACCACCTTTTATATTTCTTTACAATTATAGTTTTTATATATAAATTCTTCTTCGCCAAAATAATCTTTAAATAATTCTTCTAATTTATCAAATAATTCATCATCTGACATATTCTTATCAAACCACTCTACTTCTTCTATTTCGCTTTCCCAGTAATCTGGTTCCAATCTAATACTATATTCAATAGTTGGAGAGCCATCTCTATAATGTAATTCTACGCAATGACAAACATTTTTAAGTCTAGCAACTGTATATGAATAATTATCATTTAAGTTCTTTAAATTATTAATTAATTCTCCTTCAAGATAACCCTTATCTGGTATTTCTTCTATATTCATGTACAAAATACTATTATCAATATTTAACTCCGACAAGATATCTTTTAATGATTCATTATACTCTTCTGAATCAAATTTTTTTAAATAATCAATACAATACTTTTCTCCTAAATCATATTGCTTTTTAATTTCCTTTAAACTCAATTCTTCAAAACATCTCAATATTATCAACTCCACTTTTCCACGTTTTATTAAGATATTTATTATATCTCTTTTTCTACATTTCCCTTATTAAACACTATAATCATCTCTTTCTAATTTAAAATCTTCAAGAAAAGACTTTGTAGATTTTAAACCCTCATACCACTCAATAATATTATAATTACCATATCTGCCTTCATATTCTCCTATAATATCTCTTTCTCCATCATCATAACTATTTTCATAAAAAGTAAAATCTTTGATTACATTATTAACTTTAATTATATCTTCATCATTCAAGCTTTCTTTTAAAGTCTCGTATTCTGCACAACTTTCTACATATCTCAAGTCATTTGTTATTGTTTGTTTATCTATAATGCTTTTAAACTTAGCAGTAATATATGAATTATATTTTATTGAATCTCTAGTTTTATATTTTTCAGCTATATCTTTAATCCATTTACCTCCATAATCAATATTTATTTCATTACTATTTAACTCATTTAATCTAATAAGACCACTATTATTATGTACATTATTTTCTTTCATTTTAATTGCATCTTTAGTTTCAATACATAGATAATCACCATCAAAGCAATCATAATAGCATATATCATTATCACAATATACAAGTTTATTTCTACTATCGGGACATATTTTTTTTAGATACAAATCATTTTCTAAATCATCAAGCGATAAATCTAAATACTCTTCAATTACTAATGGCACTTCAAAATTATTAACCAATGAATTTACATTTAATTCTTTCTTCAAATTAACATTTAAAAAATCTGGTATTTTCATTCCAGACTTTTTCATAGCATCATATAAAGTTATATTATCAGCTAAATATAAATCCCTTTCAATTTTCAATCCTCCAAATAATGTAATATTCTCTAATTCTGATAGCATTACATAACCTAGTTCTGCAAAATCATCATCTCCTAGATGGCAATATCCAAACATTTCATAATCACCATTTTCTAATTTGTTGCCCTCTGTAATCAACCATGTCCCAGCACCAACAGGATTAAAATATTTAACTAGAACTTTAGCTTTGCCACCCATACCATCTTGACTATATAGTGGATATCTCTCAAACTTTTTTTCTAATTCTTTTGTCATTAATTTCATTTAGTTTTTCCTCCTTCTTACATATAAGTTTTTCTATTCTAAATAGAACACATTTTTCTTCTATACATTTTTCGTGAAGAGGACAATCAAAACAAAAATCAGTTATTTCTAACAAAATTTTATTTTTCATAATCATCTAATTCTTCCTTTACTTCAGCACAATTTTTAATATCTCTATCATCAATAAACCTTGTCTCTAAATCTCCATACCCAACAATTGCGTATTCACCATTGTCAACTTCAATCACTTCATCTAATCCATATTTTTTTATTTCATTATTTAATATTTCTAAATCTTTGTCTGTATAATCTAAATCTTCTTTTAACTCTTTCCAATCTTCATAATCTATATGACACATAGAACTATCAGAACTACACACACAATCATATACATATTTTAATAGTTTAGAGCACTTACTAATAGTTGGTAATTTTTTATAATCATTATAATCATTTAAAATTAAAACTGCAAAAGCATTTTTAAGTTCTTTGTCGCCTAATTGATTTTTAATATTTCCTGTTAAATTTCTTATTTGAGTTTCATCATAACTTGCTATAATACTTCCTATATTTTTTAAACCATTTCCAATAACGGCAAAACATTTATAATCATCATAGTCTGTTTTCCATACACTTTGAACATCAACACTATATTCTTTTACTTTTTTATAAAACCATTTTTCATAATCTAACCAATTTTCAGAACTGTAAATTATTTGATCTAACCTTAATTCTGGATGAATATCATTTATATAGTTATCAATATTATCCCACTTTTCTTCACCTATATATTTTTTGATTTCTTCATATTCTTGTAATATACTCAATCTTTATCACCCCTTTATAAAACAAACTCTTCATTTTTTGATTTTTGTAAATTATAGTCTAACATTTCTTGCTCCATAAATTGAAATGGATCAAACTTTTCTGGTTCTACACCATCAGCATAATAATATGATAAAGGGAATAATTCCCAATCTGATTCTTTTGTAATTCTATATTCATTGGTTGATAAATCATAACTCATATATTCTTCTTTATTTGGAGATTCAAGATGACCTGAACCATCATCATATTTATACCAATGCCATCCTTCAAGACTTTTACTTTCTATTATGGTTAATCCTTCTTCACACAATTTTAATTCTTCTTGTTCTAACATTTTGCTTATCTTTTTCCAGTCAACAATTTTTTCTATATTAGAAATAAAATCTATTACTTCTCCTTTATTTTTTAAATTTAGTTTTTTAAATTTATTAATCATATTTTTATCTTCTATTTCTGTAGCAATACATGACACATAATCGTCAGCTGTATTAGAAAATTTTTCACAAGATATTAAAATCTTATTATCACGAATTGCTATTCCTTGTAAATGTGGTTCTGTCATATCTACATTTTTTCTATAATCCCAATCACCACATAGTGAAAGAAACGCTAATTCTTTATTCTTAATTTGCATTCGTTACACCATTCCTTTATACAATTTATACAGTTATTATAAAAATTTATTATTTTATCAATAAACTTCAAATTATTATTTTCAATATTACATTTAGTTAATA
>URUT01000038.1 GCA_900551105.1 uncultured Mycoplasmatota bacterium | reverse complement strand
TATTTTAATTAATGATTTATGTTTATATTTTAAAGAAATATAGGCATATAAATTTATTATAATAATATATTTTTGGATGTGTGTTTTTACCACAATTAAAATGCATTTCCTGTTTGTTATATTATTGTGATATTCAGTGTTAATTAGTATGCATGAGAGTGAAGAAACTCGTGAGAGTCTTATCTGCGTTAGACATAATACGTATTAGGGAGAGAGTTACTCCGAAAGATAAGTAGTGAGTGAAATACTGATAATATTTTACTTAAAACTATTCTTTAAAACTAGGACTAGTTATTTTATCAGAATAACTAGTTTTTTCTTGTTTTGTTATTGCAAAAGTATGTTAGGTTTGCTATAATTTTTTATAGAATAGAGGTAGGTTGGATGATATGCGATTTATATAATGGATATTATAATTATAAAGTAAAAACTATTAGTCAATATGCCTTGATTCTTAGTAAAATACTGGGAACTGATCATAATAAATTGTTTGGTAATATAAGAAATCGTGATGATTTTTGGAGTTATAATGTTAAAGATTATTTAAAGAGATATACTGATGGAGTAAATACTAATAAGTATTTAGTTAAAGGGTTTATTTCTAATAAAGAGATTAATAGCTATGATTTATATAATGAGGCAATGAGTGTTATTAATTATTTTATTAATAAGAATATATTATTAAAAATTGATGAATATACTAATGAGATTGTGCTTGCTTCGATGATTTTAAAGATAGCTAATACACTTGATGTTTCTACTAGTCCTTTTGTAAAGAAATCTAATAATTATAATACGATTTGTTTGAATGAGATTAATGGTGCGAATAAAATAAGTTATATTCATTTGATAGATGATGGTAAGAAGCAGACTAGTAGATTAATTGAACTGATGAAAGAAAATGTTAAAAGAGAAAGAAAGTTTTTTGAGTTTTTAACTAATTTAGGTTCTTTTAATAAATATATAGATATTTCTAAAGAAAATATTTATTATTTTGCTCAGTACAATTATAAGATACCTAGTTTAAATAAGTTTGATGAATATGCTACTAGAGATGTTTATGATAATCTTAAAATAGATGATAGTTTTGTTTTAATAAGTGCTAATTTGGTAGTTGCTAGTTTACTAAAGTTATTTTCTATTAGAAAGAAATTTAAGGTTCTGTTTTTACCGGTTAGAGCAAGGTTTTGTTTAGATGAGAAGAATCTTAAAGAACTTAGTTTGATATTTAAGAATAATAGATTAAGTAAATATTTTAAGTTACTTGTTAATTATAATGAGTGTGATGCTAAATTAGTTAAGTTATTAAATAAATATCATTTAAGTTATTATGTATATTGTAGTAAGAATAGTGCTACTGATGGTAAGCTTATTGATGGAGTTAGCCATTATTTGGTTAGTAAAGAGTTTAGTGAAGGTTATAAGAATATTTTAGCTAAGTGGAATAGTCAGAATATTAATATAATAAAAGAGAGTTTTGATGGTATTGTTACCGATAGAAACTTGTTAGAGGATTAGAGGGAGAGAGATTATGGGAATTAATAGTGAGTTTTTTCTAAAGTTTATGGAACCTTTTTTTGGAGGTTTGTCAGCACTTTTTAAAGCAATTGGTAGTGCTTTTGTTAAAATCTTTAATATAGCTTCTTATTTTGATATTATTAAAGAGTATAAAGCTAAGGGTAGTAGTACATTTATGATTATTATTGCAGTTATTGCTTTGGTGCTTTTGTTTGCTATTGTTGTTTTTCTAATTTATTTACTAGTTAGAAGAATAATTAAGTGGCGTGCTAATGTTAGTCATCATGAGAAGATGGTTGAGGAGATTGAAAGCTTAAATAATGATATTATTCGTTTAAGAAATGAAAATCAAAAGTATATGGAAATGGCTGATCCTGAGAAGGGTGATGTTGAATATGATGAAAATGGTAATATTACTAATAAACTAGTAGAGGGTGAGAGTAGATTCTTTAAGCTTACACAGATTGATGAGAAGTATAAGGATTATGTTGCACCAACACTTAATGAAACTATTAGTTTAACTGCATTGTGTGAACAGTTTAGAAATTATTCAGCTAGTAAGATGGGATTATATTATTCTATAGATTTAATTAGATTATATATTGCTTCTTTTGCTTCAAATAGATTAATTATTTTACAAGGTATTTCTGGTACAGGTAAAACTAGTTTAGCTTATGCATTTGGTAACTTTATTAAAAATGATGCTGTTATAGCATCAGTACAACCATCTTGGAGAGATAGTACAGAGTTATTTGGTTATTTCAACGAGTTTACTAAGAGATTTAATGAAACTGAGGTACTTACTAAGATGTATGAGGCTAAGTATAATCCAAAAATATTTATTACCTTATTAGATGAAATGAATATTTCACGTGTTGAATATTACTTTGCACAAATGTTATCAATTTTAGAACTTCCTAGTACAGATGAATGGGTATTAGAACTTGTTCCTAACTCATGGGATAATGATCCTAAGTATGTAGAAAATGGTAGATTAAAGATTCCTGATAATATGTGGTATATTGGTACAATTAATAATGATGACTCAACATTTATGATTACAGATAAAGTATATGACCGTGCTATGCCAATTAATATTGATACTAAGGGTGTAGAGTTTAGTGCACCTGAAACAGAGGCTTTAGATATTACTTCTAATTATTTCTTATCACTTTTTGATAAAGCTAAGAAAGAACATCCTGTTAGTGAAACAACTATGCAAAATATTGCTAAGATGGATGATTATGTTATAGAGCATTTTAGACTTGCTTTTGGTAATCGTATTGTTAAACAGTTAAGAGATTTTGTTCCAGCTTATATTGCTTGTGGTGGTGAAGAGATTGTTGCAGTAGATTATCTAATTGCTAATAAGATTTTAAGAAAGTTTGATCAGTTGAACCTTGCATATATTCGTAATGAAATAGATGGATTTATGGCTTATCTTGATGAATTATTTGGTGAAGGTAAGATGGTTGAATGTAGAGCATTCTTAGAAAGATTAAAGAAAACAATTTAATACTAAAAAGGAGTGGATAATATGAAAGATGAACTAGGTTTACTTGTAAAAGATATTCCTAAAAATGATTTAGATTTATTTGTTAAAAAGACTAGTTCTAATTTTAATGGTAAAAAGATTATTAATAGAGTATCTTTAGATTATTCTTGGGTAGATGTTTTAGATGAATCCATTCCTTATTTAGATAATATTATTCGTAATCCAAGAAGATTTATTGCTACTGAAGAAGATATTATACCAATTGAAAAGACTAAGAAAGTAACTGAAGAGTCAATAAAACATTTAGCTACTCATACTCAGTTGATTCAAGAGGTAGATGAAGATGATAATGTTAAACCTTTAAAACTTTTAAATATTTTTAAAGAAGAAACTATTGATTTGTATGAGAATAGATTTATTTATTCTTTAATTACTAATTTATATGTTTTCTTAAGAAATCAACTTACTTATAAGGAAGAATCAGAGGAAAATAAAGAAGAAAAAAAATTAGTATATGAAGCAACAACTAATATAGATAATCAAGATGTTACTTATTCAATGAGTATTAGTGCGGTTAAAAAAGAAAATAATAAAACTGATTTAAAAGAAATTGAAGAACGTAATAAAAAGATAGAAAATATTAAAGATATTTTAGAAGACTTTATGGCTAGTAAGTTTATGAAAACGATGAGTAATGCTACGCCAGTTAGGAGTCCAATTCGTAAGACTAATGTAATTTTAAAAGAACAAAACTTTGTTAAAGCACTTGCTCTTTGGGAGTTTTTAGAAAAGTATCAGATAGAAAAACCTGTAAAAATAGAAAATACTGAGACTGATATTAAGTATAAAAATTTAAATAAGAATTTAGGGCTTACGTATTATATTAATTATAATCTATTACAAGATAGTGTAAAACCTAGTGGGAATGAAAAGCTTTCTTTTGGGACTGATATTATTAAGTCAGTTGGAGAGTATGCTCGTAAGTTTACAGTTAATGAGTTTGATTTAAAAAAGGAGTTACTTCGTGAGATAAAGTTAGCTTCTAAGTATAAGGAAGAACAAATTACTGGTATAACTAATGTATATAATGGCTTTATTGATAGTAATAGATCTAGGTTTAATAAAGCATTGTTATTACTTAGATAGGAGGCTTATATGAGTAAAGAGAAGAAAGAGAATCCTTTAATTAATTTTAAGGGAGAAAAAATAGATTTAGTTAAGTTTTCTGATTTAGATGATAAAGAGCAGTATTCTAAGATTAATGAGACTTTAAAAGAAATTTATAAAGATAATTTAGATGTTACTAGAAAACATGTAATGAAAGTCTTAAGACTTACTTGGAATACTAAAGATGATTTTATTTATTTACCATATAATTTAAGAGTTTCTAAGAATAATTTAGGGCTTAGTTTTGAGGTTGGTAAGAAAAAACCGATACCAATTGGATGGCTTATTTTCTTAATTTGGCTCTTATGTTTTGCTTTAATTGGAGCAACTTATGCGGGATTTAAGTATTTAAGTTTAAAGAATCTTAATAAAGATATTGATGGTGATGGTATTGCTGATATTAATATTGATTTAGATGATGATGGTAAAGCTGATATTAATATAGATACTAATGGTGATGAGAAACCGGAGTTAAATATTGATTATCGTCATAATTTAAAGGCTACCTTTAATATAGATAAAGATGGTGATGGGTTTGCAGATTTTAATATGGTTAATGATGCAACTGAAAATAGAAAAGAATGTAAAATAAATTGTGATACTGATGGTGATGGCTGGCCAGAAACAAATATCGATTTGGATGGTGATGGTGTTCCTGATACTAATATAGATGTTGATGGTGATGGAGTACCTGATTTAAATTTGGATATTGATGGTGATGGTAAGTGTGACTTGATGTGTGATACAGATAATGATGGTAAGTGTGATGAGAAGTGTATTAAACCAGAGGATGGATTAATTGATGAGGATGGTAATATTAATAGTGGACAGAATGGTGATTCTAACATAGAAAATAATACGCCGTCATTGATGATTAATTTTATTGATGGAGAAGAGATTAGTGCTAATAATTTATTTCCAGATGATCAACCGGGTATAGATCCTTATTATCCGACTAAGACGTTCTATGTTGAGAATTTAAGTACTTTACCAATTAGATATTCATTAGTGTTTGTGGTTGATCAAAATTCGTTTATTACTAGTAATTTGAAATTCAAATTAACTGGTACGAATGGTGGTGCAACTTTTGGATATGAGTCTGTTCCTTTAAGTGGAAGTAAGGTTATACAAGAGGTTGTTATACCATCAAGGGTTACTCAGAAATATACATTAACATTTAAGTTACAGGGTACTGGTACAGCTCAGAATGAGGATCAGGGTAGAACTTATAAAGGTCATGTTGAGATAAAGCTTTAATGGCCTTTTTTTAATAGATTAGAGGAGGAATAAATGAAAAAGTTATATGTTATTGCTTTAGGAGGTAATGCTTTAGGAAATAGTCCTAGTGAGCAGTTAGAGTTAGTTAAGAAGACAGCTAAGAGTATTGTTGATTTAGTTGAAAGTGGTGCTGATGTAGTTGTAAGTCATGGCAATGGACCACAGGTTGGAATGATTAATTTAGGTTTTAGTGCTGGAACAAAGTATGAGAATTTGCCTTTAATGCCTTTTGCTGAATGCGGAGCTATGAGTCAAGGGTATATTGGTTATCATTTACAACAAGCTATTTCTAAAGAGCTTTATGATCGTAAAATAAAAAAAGATTGTGCAACTATTATTACACAAGTACTAGTTGATAAGAAGGATGAAGCCTTTAATAATCCAACTAAGCCAATTGGTAGTTTTTATACTTTTGAAGAGGCGCAGAAGCTTAAGGAAGCTAATGGGTATGTAATGGTGGAGGATGCTCAAAGAGGTTTTAGAAGAGTAGTGGCTTCACCAATACCAAAGAAAATTGTTGAGATTAGGCCAATTAAGAAATTATTAAAACAAAATACGCTTGTTATTGCTTGTGGCGGTGGCGGAATACCCGTTATTTTGGAAAAGGGAACTTATAGGGGAGTAGACGCGGTTATTGATAAGGATAGAACAAGTGCGTTACTTGCTAGTGAGCTTGGAGCAGATAAGTTAATTATTTTAACGACTCTTGATAAAGTATGTATAAATTATAAAAAAGAAGATGAGCAAGAGCTAGATGTAATGAATTTGGAAGAAGCAAAAAAATATATTAAGCAAGGCGAGTTTGCACCAGGCAGTATGCTTCCAAAGGTAGAGGCTGCTATGGAGTTTGTAAAGAATACTGGCAATGAGGCTTTAATATCTTCTTTAGAGCATGCAAAAGAGGCTATATCAGGAACTACGGGAACTATTATCAGAAGGTAATGGTTCTTTTTTTGATATTAGTTTGCCAATTATAAATGTTGTTAGAATGCCAAGCAAGACATATTGATAGTTGTAAATTAGAAAATCTAATGCTTTGTGGTTGTCTATGATAAATTTAGAGCAGACGATACAGATTATTATTAAAATGATGATGAGACCTTTGGTTTTGATTTCTTTAATGATATTTAGGGCAGATATGTGATTGATTTCACAAGAGACAATTATCCAAATGGAAAATAGGATGTTTTCAGTGTTATCTATGAATTTTAAGATAGATATTTTTTTAAATACCATATATTCGGGGTAGCGGTATAGTGTGGCAATTTCAGGACCTAGATTACCGAGAGTAGCAACTGCCATTATTAGGATAGTAATTGATGAGAGAATGTAGGTTCTTGCTTTATAGTGCACTTTAAAATTAGGTATTAAAATTATGGGGAGCGTACTTATTAGTGCGTAGTGAATTGCGGAATAAATGATATTTTTGAAACTTGAGGTAGCGACAGGAAGAAAGAAATCTATTTTAATGGTAGGAACGAGAGTGAACGCGGCAAATATAAAAAATATCATGAAGATAATTAGTAGAATGCCAGAGGTTTTATAAAAGGTTTCAATGCCTTTAGTTGCCGAAAAAATAGCAAGACTTGTTAATGGAATAATTATTAAAAAACTAGGGGTATTAGATAAGTAGATAGAGGAAACAAGTTTTGGTAAAATGAGAATACCAAAAAATAATAGACCGGTTGTTGATATAAGTTTGCAAATTTTATTACATTTATTTGGTAGTTTGGTTAATATGAGGTTAATAATTAGACCAAAGATAGTACCAATAATTATACTTAGCCAAATATCTGATTGAGCTTCAGCTATTAATTTTGATAAACCCGCTCCCATAAATAGGGGAAATGATAATAAATAAATTGCACTTTGATATTCATAATTAGTTATCTTTTTCATATTCTTCTCCGAATGAATAAAACATTAAACCTTTTCTATCAAGGCCAACTTTTATGTTTATTTCATATTCTATATTTTTAAGATTTTTTAATTTTTTTCTTGTTTCATTATAATATTTTTTTTTAATTCCTAAAGTGTCGCTTTCTAGATCTATTGAGGAGTCAATGTATGTAGTAATTTCTTTTTTGATTGTAGTTTCTAGAAGTGATAATAAATTATTGATTTCTTCTTTATCTTTAAGATTTACTTTTTCCATTTCGTCAAAAATTCCATTAATGTTACAGGTGATGATTAGTTTATTATCTTGAAATTTCAGTTTACTTTTAGAAGATATTATTTTGTAAATTAAGTCATTATCATTATAGTTAATTTGATAAAGATATAAAGATTTTATATTATTTAATAGATTATAGGTTTGAACATAGTTAAAGGAAATTTCTTCTATTATTTTATTTTTTTTGAAGATGCAAGCAGTATCTATTTTATAGGTGTCTTTTTCTAGTCTGCCTTTTGCAATGATTGGATCGTAGTAAGCATTTAAGTGGGTTTGTACGAAGTCAATATATTTTGATTTAATTGTATTATTAAATCTACCAGTAATTATTTCTTTTAAGTATTTGCCAGCTATTAGTTTTTCTTTTTCAAAGTAGGATATGCTTTCTTCTATATTATCATCAACAAGTAGATAAAAATTGTTACCAATGTTGTTTTCTCTTGTTAGATAGTCTAAAATGGCATCTAGTTTTTCGTTAATAGCGTTGGTACTTAGCATAAGGATATCTATGTCAACAAAGTATAGGGTCTTATTTAGGGACACGCTAGCATTTTGAATAGCTTTATCTACGGATGAACCGGTACTTTTATATATTTTTGAGGTTTCATCATCATATTTTTTATTTTCTCTAATTTCTAGGTTTATTTTATATTCGTTTTCTTGATAATCTATAGTTAACATCGAAACTACACCTAGTTCGTTTAATTCAATATAATTGTAGCAGCCACATAGTGGTAGTAAAAATAAGATAAGTAATATTTTTTTCATATTGTCACCTTTGTTTTCTAAGATTATTTGTTAAGTACTTACTTCTTTTTGTATCATCTTTCTTCTTGCCTTCATATAAGGTTTCTTTTAAATACGGTATATTAAATGGAACTACTGGGAATGTATATGGCAAGTTAAATGACTGGTAAGATGCAATATTTACAATAAAGAAGATTATGGATAAACTTACACCGTAAAGGCCTAGGAAGGAAGCAATTATAAGGCTTAGAAATCGCCAAGCACGAATAGCACCACTTAGTTCAACGTTATTAAAGATCATGCTGGAAATAAAGGTAAGGGCTGTTACAATTATCATGATTGGGCTTACGATGTTAGCACTTACAGCAGCATCGCCAAGGATTAAGGCACCTAGAATGGATATGGATGAGGAGTAGTTGCTTGGAAATCTGATATCACTTTCTCTTAACATTTCGCAGATAAATAACATAAAGAAAGTTTCAATGGTAGCGGGAAAGGGAATGCCTTGGTTTTGAGTAATAAAGCTTGTTAAGAGGTTAGCAGGAATTGTTTCATGGTTATAGGTGATTATAGCTATATAGAAAGCGGGTGTAAAGATTGTTAGAAAGAAGCAAATTAGTCTTAATATTTTTAGATTATTAGCATTGTAGTTATATAAATATTTGTCTGATACGGGATTAATAAAGTCGGCAAGAACAGCTGGGGTGATGATTGCAAAAGGGCAAGTGTCTAGAATGATGACGACTTTGCCTTCTAAAAGGGCTTCTACAATGACGTCGGGGCGTTCGGTTAATTTTGTTGGTGGGAAGAAGTTTTTACTTTCTTTAGATAAGTATTGTTTTAAAGAGCCAGCATCAATAATAATATCAGTATCTATATTTGAAAGTTTATTATCTAGTTCTTTAACTAACTCTTTTTTGGCAATATTATCTATATATAAAAGGCCAGTTGCGGTTTTGGAATATCTTCCTAGTTTGTATTCAATTGTTTTTAAGTGAGATGATTTAATTCTTCTTTTGATTAAACCAATGTTTTTTTGGTAATTTTCAACAAGGGAGTCTTTGGCACCATATAAATCTTGCTCTATTTCAGGAAAAGATATTGATCTATCTAAGTTTGCTTTGGTTTCTAGTGCATAGATATGATTTTTATATAAAATTACGGTAAATCCATTGTATAGATAAAATTCTATTTGTTCTTTGTTTATGTTTTTAAAGTTAGGAGTTGCTAGAATATTTGATAGACTTGGTTTATGGTTGGGATTTGTTAGGTTTTTTAAAATAAAGTTGTTAATAAGTTCTGATGAACAAATTGTTTCAATATAAAAGATATAAACTGTTCTTAGTTTATATTTGATTTTTCTGGTTATTAAATCGGGCGTGTTTTTAAATTTTTCGTTAATTTCTTTTATAATTTTCATTTTATCACTATATTTAGTATGGAGTATTTTTGATTTTTTATTTATAATATTTATAGGTGAATTAAGGTTATGGGAGTAAAAGTTAATAATACAAATAAAACGTTTGATGAGTATAATTTTGATAATTTTTTTAATGTTTCAAATCTATATAATTTTGATAAGGTATATGTGACTAAAAAAGATATTTTTAGTGATGGTTTATCAATCGGTAAAGATATTACTTTTGATAGCACTAATTATAATGCTTTAATGAAGATAAGTAATGCAAGTCTTATTATTATTGATGATTATAATGTGGCTTCTCAGCTTCAACTAGAGGATGCAATAAATAAGTTTAGTGGGGTAATTGTTTTTAGGAACGCTGAAGATTTGGTTAAAATGAATTTAATTAAAACTAGTGATATTTATGATGAGTGTGAAATAGATAGATTTGGAAATGTTAGTAAGTTATAGTTTTAAAGTATAATATTCTTTTTTTTGCATAATACTTATTAATAGTACTTGACAAGATGGTTATAAATGGTATAATAGTTTTGTCTTAAAAAGGAAAGCGATGTATCCGCATCCACCTGATTTGCAAGAGAGCGAATAGGTAAAGAGCCATTATTAATTTTATAATGTCTTTTATGGTGGATACATGTGTATTCACTTTTTTGATGTATGGTGGAGGTGTATTAGTATAGCAAATGTCAAAAGAGATGACTTGCCGATTAATGGAAACATTAGAGTAAGTGAATTAATGGTAATTGGACCTAATGGGGAACAAATGGGGACAAAGAAGCTTCAAGATGCTCTAACTTTAGCTAATTATGCTGGACTTGATTTAGTGTTAATGAGCGGTAATAGCGAAAGAGCTGTTGGTAAGATAATGGATTATAATAAGTATCGTTATGAAAAACAAAAAAAACAAAAGGAAGCTTTAAAGAACCAAAGAGCGAATAATCGTGATATGAAAGAGTATCAATTTTCGGTTACCATTGATATTGGCGATTTTAATACTAGAAAGAAGAATGCTGAGGATTATTTAAAGAAGGGTCATAAAATAAAGGCTACATTAAGATTTAAGGGTAGACAAATGGCTCATACAGAACTTGGTAGAGAAGTTTTGGAAAGACTTGCAAAAGAACTTGAAGAGGTTGCAAGTATAGAATCAGCACCTAAACTTGAAGGTAGAACAATGACAATGATACTAGCACCAAAAAAATAAGGAGGAATTTTTATGCCAAAGCAAAAAACACATAAGGCTACAAGTAAAATATTAAAGAAAAAGAAAAATGGAACCCTAACATATAAAGTGTCTGGTGGAAATCATAAAACTGGTAAAGATACTAGTAAGGCTGTTAGACAAAGAAGAAGTAAGGGAGTATTAGCGAAAGGAGAAGCTAGCAGATTAAAATCTGTTATCTAGGTGGTATAAATGGCAAGAGTTAAAGGCGGAAATGTTGCAAAGAATAGAAGAAGAAAAGTTTTAAAAGCTGCTAAAGGATATTTTGGTAGTAAGCATCGTTTATTTAAAACTGCTCAAGAACAAACTTTTCATAGTGGCGCATATGCTTATAGAGATCGTAAACAAAATAAGAGAAACTTTAGAAAATTATGGATTACAAGAATAAATGCAGCTTGTCGTGAAAATAATATTTCTTATTCTAAATTCATTGGTGGTTTAGAAAAAGCTGGTATTATTATTAATCGTAAGATGCTTTCTGAAGTTGCTATTGATAATCCAAAATATTTTACTGAACTTGTTAAAATTGCTGAAAATGCTAATAGGGGTGTTATGCCTAAAGCAGCTGAGCCTGCAAAAGAGGTTAAAGCTACTAAGGAAGTTAAGAAGGAAGAATCAACTGATTTATCTAAATTAACTGTAGCTGAACTTAAAAAATTAGCAAGCAAAAAAAATATTGAAGGTTATACTTCAATGAAAAAAGCTGAATTAATTGATGCTTTAAAGTAGTTTAAACAGAAAGATGATTTATTTCATCTTTTTTTTATGAAAATTTTTATTAAATGTGCGATTTTTAAATAATTGTAAATTGTGTGGTAAATAGGGTGATTGTGCGATATTTTAGTTGAAGTTTTGAATTAATTAAATTCATTTTAATCTACTATTTAAGCTATCTTGCAAGAATTTTAATCTAATTTTAAAAGTTTGTTATGCACTAAAAATTTACTCTTGCATTGCTTGAGTTTACATGTTAATGTAACTTATCGAAGAGCACTAGGTTAGACTTCTCCCCTTAAATTTTTAAAGAATGAAAGAGGGGTGATGAACAGATGAAAAGCATTAAAGAA
>URUT01000037.1 GCA_900551105.1 uncultured Mycoplasmatota bacterium | reverse complement strand
GTATCATAATCAATCCATAATCTAAGTTCATAACTAACGCTTTCATTAGCATTTAATCCATCTTTCTTAATAATATAGTTAGTCCCACCATTCATCGCTTCTCCTACTTTACCAGTAGATAAGATTTTTGCCATAGGGGTTATACCTACTTTATTAACACTACCCTTAATATACTGAGGTTTTACAGTACTGCTAGTTAAAGTTTCTACACCTATTTCTAAGCCAACATACTCACTACAATTATTAGTAACTTTAAAAGTATATGGAGATTTTTGATATCCCTCATTATCAGTTATTGGAAACTCATTTACTAAACTAATTGCATCACTTACATCTTCATAAGTAATACTTAAACAATCTATCGTACTAATATTATTTTGTCCACTTTGTCTAGCAAATATTTGAAATAAAGCATAACTTACTCCAATTAATAAAACAACAATTAATAATAAACTTGTATAAATACTAAGTTTTCTTTGATTTTTTTCAGTATCGCTCATTAATCTTGCACCTACTATCCTATAAAATATTATAAACAATTATTCTTAAATTTACAATATTATTTCTAGCATTTATTCTCTTCCTTATTAATCTCATAAGTATTAACACCATTATTACTGCTTATCCCATAAGTATAAAGTATATTTTTTTCTTCATTCTTTTCACAATAGTTATAATAAACAACATTATCTACTAAACTAATACTCTTTTCATCATAATAAGCATCAATATCCTTTACTAAATTCCCATTTACATCATAAACGTATATTTTATAAGTATCACTATCCGCATCACTATTAGTAAATAATAAATACTTATCACCCAGCAAATATAAATTGTCAATATTACTTAAATTATCTATTTTCTTATTATTAAAAATTATATAATTACTACTTTCTAAATTATCAAAATTAACATATACTTTTAACTTATATTTATCATTATCTATCTTTAAATAACTTAAATCCTTATCACAAATTCCCGTATCACTACCACAAATCTCATCTATTTTTAATATCTTACTTAAATCAGTATACTTAACCTCTTCATCATTAAAAATACTAATATTAATTTTATTTAATATATTTACTATTTCCAAATTGTTTTTCTTAGCTAGTTTCATTCCAAAAGTTATGCCAATTACTACTATAATTAAAAATACTATTACCCCTAATATATTCCCTTTATATTTCTTCATTTATACTACTCCATTTACTTTTTTATATATTATATTTAACTCTTCATTGGTTATCATTAAAAACTTCTTACCAAGTATTTTATTATCTATAACTAAATTATTAATTATCTCTTTAGCTTCTCTTTTAGTAATATTTTTAACTTTAATAAATGCTTCCATCATACCATTTTTTATTAATTTATCATCTAAACTATATAAACATCTAAAGAACATATCCATGTTAGAGTATTCTATTTTAGGCGTTAAAACTGCTAAAGAAGACATTACTCTAGGTGCCGGCTTAAAACACTCTTTTGGTACATCTTCTATCTTTTTAACATCAAAATATATATTAGTAAGTAAAGTTAAATAAGTTATTTTATTCTCTATACAATTATTAATATAATTACTCCCCATAAGTAGATATAACTCTTTAAAGTCTAGCTTAATTATTTTTTTTATAAACGGCTCTATAATACTATAAGGAAGCGATGTAATAATTTTATCAACACTGGGATATTCACACTTAACAGCATCACCTAAAATTATTTCAATATTAGGTATCTCTTCTAAGCAAGGAATCAATCTTTCATCTTTCTCTATTACATATAATTTCTTTACTAATGGTGCTATTTTCTTAGTAAGAACTCCCTTACCAGGGCCAATTTCTAACACTGTATCTTCTTTACTAAAATTACCTAAATTAATAAAGTCATTAATAATCTTTTCATCAATTAAAAAGTGTTGATCTAAATAATTACTGTCATTTACAAAATCCATTACTATCACCCTTATTTAACTAATAATAGTATATCTTATTTTTCTAAAAAATAAAAGACTAGAGTTTGCTCTCTAGTACCTGTTTTAAGTTCTCTGCTATGGCCGGAATCGCCGCTTTTTTATTTGCTATCGCTCTTATAATACTTCTACAAGTAATTAAAAATAGCAATCTAATTTATCACCCTAATAACATCATAACCATAAGCTTCTAAAATGCTAGCTACTCTCTTACTTTTAAATCCCTTCTGACAATATATATAATACCTTTTATTTTTTTTAAAATATTTTTGATGATTAAGAAGTAAGTTTTCATAAGCACTACCATAATTATCTAAATTAATAAACATTCCATCACCAAAATAATCTTTTTTACTTATTGTTTTCATATTTTAGTTTATGAACAAAATATTTTTTTGCATAGAAAAAGAGCCTAAGCTCTATTCATCATCTCCAAAAAAGTCATCATAATACTGATCATCAGTTGTATTATCATCACCAACTACAATGCTATCATTATCTACATTAACAATTGGTTCTTCTTTATCTTTTTCAGTTTCTTCTTTAAAACTATCTAAATCAAATCTTTCAATGGGTTCTTCATCTTTTGTTTCTTCTTCCTTAATTGAAGACTCTATCTTATTTTCATTTAAAGCTTCTTCCTTTTCTTTAGCTTCCAGCTCTGCAATTTTAGCATCTATTCTTTTAACTAAATCATCAACATTAAATTTAGGTTCAGCCTTTGGTTCTTCCTTCTTTTCCTCTGTAGAATTTTCTTTAAATAAGCTATTAATAGGATCTACAAAAGGCATTTCTGGTGTTTTTTCTTTCATTGGTGCAAAGTCTTCATTTGTTGCTTCTTTATCCATTTTACTAATCTGATCTAATTTACTCATATAATTATCTTCTAAAACTGCATTATCAGTAGGTTTACTAATATTTTCAATTTTACTAGCAAAAGGATTAAAAGCTACAGCTTTATTATTACCTAACTCCTCTTCCTTCTTCTCTTCTTCTATTTTAGGAACTGGAGTTGGTGTCATATCCTTTGGTTTATCTAAAGCTTCGAATAACTTATTTCTCTTTTTAACTTTAACAAATTCTTTAATATCAAATAAATCAATTGGTCTTTTCTCTCTTTCTACAAAAGAACCATTTCCATATTTATCATTACCCCAATCAATTTCAAAACTTGGAGTTAATTTAGTTCTAAATGGATTTAATCTTGATCTTAAAATAATAACCTCAAATAATTTTAACTTTTGTAAATCACTTACAGTAATAAGTGGTGTTGAAGCTGTCTTTTCTTTATCCTTAGATTTTACCTCACCACAAAGTTTACTAATCTCTTCTAAAGCTGCAAGTTCAGATGTAATTAAATAAATAATATTACCACAGTTACTTCTAATAGTTTCCGCTTGTTCTTTACCATATACATCATTTAACTGAGCAAAGTTCTGAATAATAAATGTAAATCTAATTGCTCTACTTCTTGCTGCTGTAACCATTGTTGTTACATCCTTTAAAGGCGGCATATTTGCAAACTCATCTAATATAAAATTCGTACGATAAGGTAACTTACCCTTTGGACTATTTTGAGCAACATCTATTAATGTCTCATAAGCTTGTTTTAAAAAGATAGTTGCAAGTGCATGATAAGTAGTCTTTTCATCATGAATAACCATAAAAACAGCAGTTTTTTGTTTACCAATATCTTCCATATTAAAATCACTATAAGAAAGCATTTCTGATAATTGTTCACGCGAAGCAAATAATCTTATCTTCTGTCTAAATACAGATAAAATACTTCCCTTAGTCTCAGTTGGTGCATTTATCGTATTTGATGCAAAAACATAAGCACTAGAATTCTCTCCCTTAAGTAAGAAATATTCTTTTGTATAATTACTTGTCGCAAAATTTTCTTCACCAACAGTAGACATATAATTAATAGAATTTAAATTTATTTGATCTTCTTTAGCATCTTCAAATAATCCTAAAGCAAGACCTGAAAAAAAGTCAGCAGCACTTTTTTCCCAAAACGGATCATTCTTATTTTCTGGATCATACAAAATATTAAGTGCAACATCATCTAATAACTCAGTCGCTTTATCAGTATTACCACTTTTATATAACTTATATGGAAGCGTTAATGGATTCCAAGCATTTCCCATATTAGGATTACGAAAGTTAAGTACAATAATCTTATATCCTCTAGAACGAAGCATCTCAGAATGGTCTCTAAAAAGTTCTCCCTTAGGGTCAGTTAAAATCATAGACTCGCCTTTACGTGCAAGAGATTCAACTTGAGGATCTACTAAACATTTAGTCTTACCAGAACCAGTAGCTCCAATAACCAAAGTATGATAATCACCATTATCAACCCACATATTTTTTCCATCATTAATAAGTGGTATTCCAGCAGCCTTAGCCTCTTGCTCTTTAATAACTACTTTTTCAACACCAAAATCTTTTTTAATCTCACTAGCCTTAGACCATCTACTATATCCTTTTTCATTTTTTTCACCAATTTTTAAACCAAAACCCTTGCCATCTTCTTTTTCAAAAATATAAGAAGAAACACTAAAAAAAATAGAAATTAAAACTGCAAAAAATACTAATAAAGTAGGTGCAATATAATCCTTAGTAAAACCATCTAAAAAATTAAGACCATAAAACTCAGTTGTATTTAATAAACTAGTCACATTAAGCACAGCAAGTGACGATAAAATAAGTAAAACCACACAAAATATAATAAAAATAGTTAAATCCTTAGCAGTTACTCTAAATCTCATTTCGCTCACTCCTTTAATAATTATAACATAAAACTTTTTAAATACTAGTTTATTTATTAGAATTTTTAATCTTTATAAATAAAAACAAACAACCCACAAATAATATTCCACCAAGAATAATATATATAATTTTACTATTTTTTTCTTCTATCACATCTTGCTTATTTTCATACTTATCATAACTAAAATTAATTTTCTTATTAGTACTATCATCTTTAAGTATTACCCAATAATAATCATTACCACTTACTCTATCAGCATTATGAGTATATACTTTCTTATTAGTACTAATTTTAATATTCAATTTATCTAACTCTGGATACTTTAAAAATACTTTATAATCAGCAGTAGCATTTAAAGAAACAATATTATTATTTTGAAGTAATTCACTTCTTGAATCAAACAATTTTAAAATAGTAGAATTCTGATAATTCTCATAATAAAAATCATATTTATAAGTTAACCCCAAATTAGTATCATCTAAATTCTTTTCTACCTCATAATAATTAACCCCATCTACTTTATGAGTACTTACTGGATCATAATAATTAATATTAGCTGGCACACTAGCATTTAAAGCATTTTCTATTTGACTTTTATAAATATCATCATAATTACTATTAGTTATTTCTAGACTCTCATGATATATATTTTCATCTATTACTAAATTATAATTAGCACTACATCCAGTAAGTAAAAACAAACACATTAAAAGTAATATTTTCTTCATCATACACTTACCCCACTATTCTTACAATTAGCAGCATAATATGCATCCATATCTATCGCATTATAATCAGAGCACTGTGCATAAGTTTTTTTAGAATATTGTACTCCTCCACCATTGGCTTCCGCTAGCGTTAAAGTATTTCCGTCATTTTCTAAAACTAGCATAACATGACTATTATTACCTACAACATCACCAGCACTTAAACTAGCAAAAGATATCTTTGTATCATTATTTAAAACAGTAGATATTGCAAACACTGCATTAACATTAGCTGCTTGCATAGCCCAAGAAATAAATCCTCCACAATCAAGGCCTTTATAATAGTAAACATTCCCTTTAGGAGTTACTTGACTAGCACTAGTCTTGCCTCCCCATTCTGGATCAACTAGTTTATTATTCAAAGTATGTCCTCCACCATAATAATATGGTATTCTGATCCCTTTTGCATACAAACCATCTATAAGTGCTATCGCAGCTTTAGCAACACTTTTACCTGTGCAACCACTCCCTACTGCACTTTTGATTTTACTTTCAAGCTCAGCTATCCCATCAGCACCAATCTTACTAAGTAGTGACTCTCCAGTAAGTTCATCACTCTCACTAGCACCAGGATAATCATAAGCAGAAGCCTCATCACCAGAAAGTGAAGTATCACTAGTTTGATTTATCGTACTAACTCCACTATTATTAGACCCCTTACTAGTTAAATCAAGCATACTACCTAAATTTGGACTTAAAACAATTAATAATATCACAAAAGCAAAAAAGAAAAATCCAAAAGCTCCAATAATTAATGCAATTTTTATTGGTCTAGTTATTATTTTTTTCACTAAACTCTTTCTTTTTAATTTTTTTGTATCTTTTTCTTCTTGTTTTAATCCCTTAATTGTAGCTCGTTCTTCTTCACTTGGCTTCTGTGTTACAGTTTTTAATCCTTTAGTTCCAGCAGAAACCGCTTTTTGCATTTGTTCTTTTTTATCTACTGCTGTTGCAGCTCCAACTGCATCACTAACACCACTTTCGCTAAGTTTATTAGAAGCTTCTTGGATCATTTTACCAATCGGATTTACTTTATTAATCTTAGTTAAAACCTTACCAGCAGTTTTAGAAACTCTTCCACCAGTAATTTTATCGGCACCTTTTACAGCAGCTCCAACAGCCATCGCAACTGGAACTCCAGATTTCATAGCAACGTTAGCAGCATTACTAATATTATTTGCATTATTTTCACTATTTTTTTCATCTTGACTCTTTGCTTTTCCAGCGTTAACTTGCTCTACTTCTTCAGGTATTAAACCATTGCTTTGAGCTTGATATACATCTTCATCTCCCATAAAAGGCACCTCCTTTCTTACTTTTTAATAGTAAAACTATCTAAATAAACACTATAATTCATTATACTATTTTCTTTAAAAACAAAAATATTATCTGACCCATCTATAACATAAAAAAGTTTATAATTACTAGCCTTTTTAACTGTATAACTAGTAACTTTAGCCTTCCTAAAATTAGTAGAATTAATAGAATCAATCTTTTTATTAAAATCTTCTATAGTTGGCAACTTTGCTTCTTTATACTCATCATCAATTAAAGCATAAGCAGCTTCTCTATCAAAAACCGCTAAATTTACAAATTCTCCCAAATATTTTCTAGCCATTGCTTCTTCATCAACACTCATATAAACAACTTCATTAACTTCATAATCATGTAAAAATGAATAACTATTACCATCATAATTACTACCATCAAAACTATCTTTATTTGAAATGACTGCAAAAACAATTGCACATAATAAAACTATCCCACAAACAATTAATGATACCTTATCTGAATTAATTTTGTCCATTTATAACCTCCTCATAAAAATCTTTATTTATTGGAGTAATATCAAACAGTCTATTAGAATTATCTATTCTCACTTCCAAATAAGCATCTCCAGTTTTTTTATCACCCTGAACAGTAGTAAGATAGACATCACCATAAACATAATAAATAGTTATCTTACTATTTAGCATAGCTTCATACATCTTTTTAGCTTTAAAAGTTACAATATTGTTTTCATAACTAGTTATCTTATCAAACACATTATTTTTATTAATCTTATTATTTTTTATATAATCAGAATTAAGTAATTTAATAACGTTTTCACCATCTAGTTTACCAACATAACTGTAGTATGTATTAATACACCCACTAACTGTAAAAAACATAGAATAATTAGTTGTTAATTTAACTTTTGTATTTAAGTTTTTATTATTAGTCTTATTACTCTTAAATAAAGCAAAATAACTAACAATAAAAACCAAACACAAAATAGATACTATCGCAATAATTAACCCTTTTTTATTTTTCATAAAGCATCTCCTTAATATCCATGAAGGAATAACTGACATTCTTGTTTTCTTCTTTTTCTAAGACCAGCCTCTGTACCAGTTCCTTTATTAACTGCATAATCATTCCACCAATTAGTACATAATGCTTCTGTAGCTCCATAACTTTGATAAGCATCTACAAATCCATTAATATTTCCATGATTATATTTTAAACTTATTAAAGCATCAAGTTGATAATCTGCTAAATTTAGTCCTTTACTAACTAGATAAGCTGATATAGACTCTTTATCAATCTCAACTCTATCATAGTATATTTTATCTATTATTGATTTATCCATCTCCTGCCCGCAATAATTATAATAATCATTTGTACTACTTAAAGATAAACCATACTTAGCAAACAAATCTAAATTATTTTTTAACGTTATACCATGACCAACCGTTGGTATATCTCCCGGCGGACAAATTACTGTATAAGTTGTTCCATCAGTATCTCCACCTTCAAAACTTATAATAAACTCAGTAATATTACTTGACCCAGCTGATGCTGCCGGTCTTGGATTAGCCATATCTACATAGTTAAGTGGATCTACTTTAGTATTAATATCTGTTCTAACTTCAAAATGCAAATGA
This sequence comes from uncultured Mycoplasmatota bacterium, assembly GCA_900551105.1. Taxonomy (GTDB): domain Bacteria; phylum Bacillota_I; class Bacilli_A; order RF39; family UBA660; genus CAG-533. Next base: position 5,252 of record URUT01000037.1, on the reverse strand, counting down.
TGTCCAGTAGATACTCCAGAACTTCCTGCTTTACCGATAACTTGTCCTTGTCTTACACTTTCTCCGTTTGTTACAGTAACAGTATTTTGATGCATGTGAGCATACATTGTATACATTCCATCAGAGTGACTAATCAAAACATAATTACCTAAACCAGTACCACAAGAAGAATCCCCATAAGAAATACATCCAGTATGCACATCAGCAACAACCCCATCTCTTGAAGCAATAACATTTACGGTACCAATTTCATAACCAGAAGGTCCGATATCTATCGCCCCATGATTAGTAGAAGCATTCTCAGTAGGAGCATCCCTTAGACCAAAATAACTAGTTATTACTGACCTCATTGGTTCACCACTTGCAAAAAGCACTCCACCTTTTTCTGTGGTTTCAGCTGAACCTATTGGCCACCAAAACGATCCACCACCGGCCCCACTAACAAAGTTAACCATATAATCATCATTACCATAATTATCCAGTAACTCTTTAATATAATCAACTATCTCGGTTCTAGCCTCTTTTAGTTCCTCGCTATAAGTTTCTTTTTCACTATCAGTAATTTCTGTATTCTTTTTATGACCGGTAACGTCTAATATTTTATAATAATGATTACTTAAATGCGGTTTTTTATCAAAATAATCACCTTTAATCAAAAACTCCCAGTACTTATTCACTGTTACTTCTCTAGTATCAGACGCATCAATTCTATGAGAAGTATATTTAGGATTACTCTGAACCTCTTGAATACACTTTTGTTCTTCTTCAGCTGCTATTCCAAAAAATGATTTAACACCGGTTTTAATCATAATCTTTTCCCAAAAACCAATCTCACTAGTTCTAACAAGCTCTTCACACTGGTCACCAACTAAAACTCCCCCACCATCGCAAGTATAACTTACAGAACCATCTTCATTATCTTTTGTACTAGCAGGATAAATTCCATAACAATAAGCCTTATAACCAATCATAGCTTTTAATAATAACTTTATTGTATCAGTTTCATTTTCCCAATACTCAGCACTATAATCATTATCTATATCATAAGCATCATCACTATCATCACCAGAATAAGGTAAACCATTAGAACTTGTTACGTCCTGATAATTAGATGGGTCATCTGCAAACATATCTGGATCAAGTTCAAAAAACGAAGTCATAATAATAATCTTATCATCAATATACATTCCTTTTGCTTGATATTTAGCAAGTAATTTATATAACCTAACATAAAATTTCTTTTGACTAGCAAGTATCTTTTCTTGACACTCCTTTAATTCACTTTCACTTGTACTATTATCACTACAAACATAAGTCCAATATCCTAAATTTTGTTTAGCAAAAACATCAAAATCAAAATCAGCATACCTAAAATAAGCAGCAGAAACACTCCTTATAGAACTAAAAAACACTATTAAAAAGAAAGGTATTAATAAAATACCCATTTTTAATAGTTTTTTTAATAAATCATAGCTTCTCGCCATAATTATCACCGCCTAAACTTTTTATAGTCCTCCGCCAGTACCAAATGAATCAAGTTCATCCTGCGTTAAAACCACATTTATACGCATGCGACGGTTTCCACATACAAACAATGCTTCACCCTGACTATACGTTTTAATACTTTCTTTTTCATTATCATTTAAATCTATCAATCTAGATAAATCCTCAACAGCCTGTTTCTTAAGTCCCATTACTAAATAATAAGCAGCATTATCAAAGATTGCTTTACCATGAACAAAAACATTTTCAGCTGCAAAATCAGTTGGCTGCTGCGTAATAATAATTGTACCCGTATTATATTTTCTACTTCTTCTTTGAATCTGTGCTAAGAACTCAGCACCAAGCTCATTTTTACTAGATAATAATACATGAGCCTCATCAACATACATAACTGTATTAGTACTCTTATCCAAACATAATCCCCAAGCATACTTTAAGATATTAAAGAAAAGGGCATTTCTAATATTCTCGTCACTATTCATTAGTTCACGAATATTAAATACAATAAAATCACTCTTAGCTTCTATTGTGGTATGACCATTAAAATAGAATTTAAGTTCTTTAACAAATGGTCTAACTCTAAGCTCTAGTCTTTCCATAACATCTTTTTCTCTAGTAGCCTCAGGCATTGAAAGTAATTTACCTTTAATAGTTGCATAAACATCATCAAAAATTGGAAAATCTTTACTAGTAAATTTACTAAAATCTGTATTAAAATCAATATTAAATCTCTTATAAGTATCTTGAACTACCTCACTAAACATTGCAAGAACATCTTCTTCAATAGAAGGATAATAATACTTCATAAAAGCTTTTAAAGACTGTAATGTTCTAGTTAATACTGTATAACCCAAACCTTGACTAAGTTCCTCTTCATCAGCATCCAAAATAACCTCTAAAGGATTAATCATACCAAACTGACCACCCTTACCTAGATCAATAAAATCTCCTCCAAAGTTCTTAGTCATTTCACCAAGTTCGCCTTCCGGATCAATTGCTACTATTCTGCAACCATTTCTAATATGAGTACGAAGCATTAACTTAGCAGACGTAGATTTACCACTACCAGATGTACCTAAAATAATCATATTTGCATTATTACGATTAAACTCTTTCTTAGTTTGATATAAGAATTGATTAAACAAAACAACACCACCAGAAAAGTCTACACCAAGTAATGTACTAGAACCTGGATCTTTTATACTATCAAACACAAATGGATACATAGCAGCAATAGTTGGACTTGGTATTGGAATACCAACCCTTTCTTCAATATCTTGCTTTGGAAAAATTGGCAACATAGACTTCAAAACTTTTTCTTGTTCAAACATCATTGGAATACCACGCATTCCCATTGCATCCAAATAGTTTCTTACCTGCATTTTCTTATTCTCTAACTCTTCTTTAGTATCAGCAGTTAGCATAATATGCATTTGAAAATCAAAGATTTTTGATTGTGTAGCTGCAAGCATCTGTACAAAAGACTCCAAAGACTCGTAATCTTGACGAATTCTTTCCTGTAAAGTTCGTTCATTTTCATGCTGATATCTTTCTTTTAAATCAGCAATTTCCTTATTAATCATTCTACTCATTGTAGAAAAATCTATTGGAATATGTTTAACAACAACTTTTACGCCCGGCAAATTAGTAATATTTGACAAAAAACCCGGTCCAATAACCTTTGGATAACTAATTACAGTAAGAATAGTAGCATACTTATCACTTACCATAAACTCATTAACATCAAACTTTAACCCCTTTGGGGCAATCTCACTCTTAAATGTATTAGACATTGCTCATCACCGTCCCATATTCATTTTTTGCGCCCCCATTGAGAAAATTCTGCAACAAGAATTTCAAATCATCATCACTTGTTTGTCTAGAATTCAAACCAGTACTTGCTAAATTAGTAATTAAAGTTTGAATTCTCTTTTGAACAACATCTAACTTCTTATCTCTAAATAATATAAAATATTCAGTATCAACAGCATTTATAGCACTACCACTAAATAGTTCAGCCTTTTGAATATCCTGATTAATTAACTTTCTAATAGCTTGATTAGGAGCAGAATCATACTGTAACTGTAACTGTGATAAATAAAGTTTAATATCAACTGGTCTATCAGCAACTACAAGCCAAAACTCAAAATCAATAACATTATAGAAATTTCTAAAATTAAAAATAATATTATTTTGAGTTTGATAATCCAAAATAAAGATATTTTTAGGCTCAATCTTTATTCCTGAAACATAATAATTATTATTTAAAATAATCATTCCATTTTGAATTGCTTTAACTGGTACCCAATCCTCTGAATACTTACTTGTTGTCTGTTTTGCCATAACTATTACACCAACCTTTCCAATAATAAATACGACGATTTGTATAATACGTGTATACATTTTTAATAAACGTTCTTACATTATGCTGATTAGGAAGTGGAATTATTAAAAACGTACATACAAGTGCTGGACTAAGAATCATAGCAGCAGTTTTAACATCATTGGTCGTTATACTAAGCATCAGTACAAAACTTACTACAATACCTGTACCAAATATTATCAAATCAGTCACATTAAATAATCCAAGTATCAGCATAGACTTCTTAGAGTTTGCTGGTATCAGATAATTATTATTTCCCACTCTTTACTCCTCCTTTATTGTATTTATTTCTTACCAAATGAACCTAAAATAGCTTTTGCTTTATTCAAAGCTTTTTCAGAGAATAAATAATTTACATAATATTCTACATTCGTATAATCTGCATCATCTTTAACAATTAAACCCGCTTTTTTACAATATGCTTTATCTTTTTTTAGAATATCTTTCATTTCATCAGTACACCTACGATATAATCCAAAGTTATCCCTTTTAATGCGATCTAAAACTCCAATCATTTGACGATAATATTTCATGTCTACTTCTTTGGTAGAGCCTTTTATTTCACCCATTAAAACACGTTGTTTTTCTGCATCCCAAGCTTTTTTAATAGCTTGAAATTCTTCAAATTCAATATCAAGTAGAAATTCAAAATAAACATTATACATAGAACAAATTCTACAAATAATTTGAGCATCTATCTTATCCATTATTTATCCCCCTTTTTGGATTGTTCCTTAATTAACATTGATTGATCAATCTTAATAGAAGAAGTTAAACGTTTATTAATATCTTCATACAACTTTGCAAAATTTTCAAAATCTGCATCAGTATTTAGATTAGATGATTGACTAACTAAATCTTGAACCATACTAGATAACTCATTTCTAGCCTTTTCATCACTTATAGTAAATGACATTTTATTAAATTGAGAAGCTAAACCACTAGCATAATTAGCACAACTCTCTGCACCTAATTTTGAAAGGTTTTCTACTTGAGCAGAAGACATAAATGACTGATATGCAGCCTTTATAGCATCTTCTTTTCCATTAATATCATTAAATTTATAGGTTTTACCATTAATTTCAACTCCACTTACAACCCGTTTTTTCTTTCCATTTTCTTCTATTTCAGAAAAAACTGTATTTACATTTCCATTAACATCTTGTAAAACTTTGGCGAGCCTTGCATTTCCAAGTTTTCCTTGCTTTGCATCATTCCTAAGTGCATCTCTAGCACTTTTATAACCGGCATAATCATTTTGATTAGCAATATCATCAAGTAGTGTTTTAACTGTAGCCTGTAAAGTTTTTTGATTATCAACAGATCTTTGATAAATAGATGTACCACCACCAGCAACATATTTTCC
>URUT01000036.1 GCA_900551105.1 uncultured Mycoplasmatota bacterium | reverse complement strand
TGGTATTAAAATGATCACCATCTAGAATAACCATAATGTTTTCTCTTAAGTATTTTGTATCGTAGTTTTTGATACATTTGCCGTCTATGAAAATGTCATTATTTGGCACTTTATTTATTAATTTTTTTAATAGGTAAGTTTTTCCAGAAGCAGGAAGGCCAATAATATTAATGACACCATCTAATTCTATTTCTAAATCATAACTTTTTATTTCTACTTTCTTCATTAGATAATCCCCCATCCATTATAAACATTATAGCATAGCAGTTTTTATAGTTAAAGATAATCGCTTAAAAAAATAGATTTTCTTAGTTAGCTACTAGAAAATCTATTGCACTTTGTAGTTGTTTATCATTTTCTTCCGAGTTATCTTCTTCAAAATTTTCAGGAAGTTCTTGTTCAATGTCCGGCGTAAGTCCGATACCATCTATACATTCATTTGCTGGGGTTAACCATCTTGCAGTAGTGTATTTAATCATAGAACCATCATTTAGATTTGATGTTTGCTGTACTTTACCTTTTCCATAAGATTTAACGCCAACTAGCGTTGCTCCATAACTATATTTAAGGGCTCCAGCTAATACTTCTGATGCTGAGGCAGAACCGTTATTAATGATGACTGCCACTTTATAATCTCTTTTTTCTGTGGTAGTGTCTTTAGTTACTTCAGTATTAGTTTTATTTTCTAAAGAATAAATAACTTTTCCTTTTTCTAAAAATAATTCTGCTATTTTAGTAGCACCATTTAAATAACCACCAGTATTATTTCTAACATCTATAACTAAAGAATTTATATTATCGTTTTCAAGTTTGGTTAGTTCTTTAGAAAATTGTTCATAAATTGTATCAGAGAATTTGTCTATATATATATATCCAATTTTTTTATCTTCTCTAGTGTAAATTTTACTTAGTACTGCTGGAACATATAAGTTTTCTCTAGTAAGCTCAAAGGTTTTACTGACGTTTTCTCTTAAAACAGTTATTTCAACTTTTGCATCTTTACTTTCTTTAATAAGAGAAACTATTTCATTTGATGTTTTTTCTGTTACATCAGTGTCGTTAACATTTACGATAATGTCTCCAGGCTCTAAACCTGCTGTTTTGGCTGGGGTATCATCAAATACTTTTGTAATATATACTCTGTTTTCTTCATCAGAGGTTACTTGAACGCCTATTCCTTCATAGGTGCCAGTTAAAGATGATGTTAATGCTGATTTACTACTTTCATTTAGATATGTTGTGTATGGATCTTGTAAGTAATTAAGCATACCTTTAATAGCAGCATCAACAAGTTCTTCTTCGTTAACATTATCATAATAATTATTTAAAATAGAATTATAAGATTTTACAAATTCTTGTAAGTTTTTATTATTTGTGACATTTGCTAAACTATTATTTCTAAAAGCAATATATCCAGTTCCTAAGCTCATTATGATGGATGATACAATGGCGATAACTATTACTTCCCATAGTTCAAATGTTGGTTTTTTATCTTTACTTTTTTTCATATTACTCTCCATTATAATGATAACATAGATTTTGTTTTTTGAGTATTATTTTTTCGTTTTTATATTTCTTTTGCTTGTAAATTTTTTATAATATCAGTAAAGAATTCTTTATTCCATATTTCTAAACTTTTAACGTCATTAATAAAAGGCATAATATCCTCTTTTGAGTCTTTAAAATCTATTTCATCAAATTTCTTTGTTAGTAATTGTTTTAAGGTATCTATGTTAAATTTTTCATTTTTATCTATGTAATTTGATTCTAATAATTTATTTTTTAATAAAGTCATGTTTATTTTAGTATTTCTAGATATAAAAAATACTAAGTCATAAAGGTCTCTTCCTTTTACTCTGTTTTTCCAGCCTCTACATAATACTGCATGAATTTTACCAGCAAACAATGACTCTATGTCATATAATTTTACTTGATGAGGAGCTGGTAATAGTTTATATTTTTCTTCATAGGTTGCTCCGCTTGGTGGGTTTATATCAACTTCAAATTTTATTTTTATATCTTTTAATATTTGATTATATTTATGCTCACTTTCATTTGGAAAAAACTTTAAAATATGCTCTACAGTATTTCCTTTTACGATTGCGGATTTTATATTAGTTTCTACACTTTTTTGCTTTGAATTAATTTTAAGATTTAGACCAAAAGCTTTTAGTTCCTTATCAATAAAGTTAAAATATTTAGATAATTCAAAATCATTGTTTGGTGATAAAAGTGCAAAATCTAAATCTTCTGAGAATCTATCTAAATTATAAAATATTCTTAAAGCAGTTCCACCATAAAAGGCTGCTTCATTGAAAAATCCCCCTCGTGATAATCCTGATAAAATAATTTCTTGTATTATTTCTTTTAAAGCATTTATTTCATCGTTAGTATTCTTTATTTCATAGTTTGTAAGCATTTGTTCTATTACATTATTCATATTTATTCCTCCTTAGATATTTAGCTAATAGTTTTACATTTTCACAATGATATAAGTCACTTAATTTTGTAATGATAATTTCGTCTAGTTTAATAAATTCGTCATAATCAATTCTTAAATCTTTAAATAATATATTTTCTAATTCTTGATAATTATGTATTGGCTTTAGCGTATATAATTTATCGCATATAGCTTTTTCGGGTGAGGCAATTTGATATGCGTAGTTATTTTCTTCTTTTAATAATACGGCTTCAGGAAATACTAGAGCTGGCACGTCCCTATATGTAAATGTTCCAAATGGTGTATAGTATTTTTTTTGTTTCTTCTTAAGTAACGTGGCACTGGTTATAGTAGTAACTCGCTCCGGTATTAAGCCATAATAGGAAAGTGCATATTCAAACGAAATATAAGATGGGCCATAAATACTACCTGCAAGTAAGTATCCTGGAGTGTTTGGATCTGTTTCATATAAACCATTTACAATTTTAATTATATTTCCTTTTTTAGCTTCTCTTGCTAGTTTACTATTCTTATTGGCGTATTTATGTAAAGTTTGCTTTATCATATTGCTAGTATTTACCATATTTTCACCTCTTTTTATCATTATATGATAATTTCTGGTGAAAATCAAGCATATTTAGCCATAAAAAAACAGACTGTAGTCTATTTTAATATATCAGAATACTTTTCAGTATATGCTTTACTTACTTTACCATTTTTAATTAGGTATAGAACGCTGCCATTTACTTTTACTTCACTTGAGTTTGCTGGCTTAGTTGCTGTTTTGTCTGAGATAGCATCTTTGTTAAATGCATCTTTTAAGTCAATATAATATAATTTTTTAGCTTTTTTATCTCTATAAGATGTTATTAAAGCTGTATAAGATGCAGCACTTTCATCTTCGCTACTATAAACAAATACATAATATTCATCGTAAGGTCTTGTAAACATATTACCGATAGTACATACATTATAATCAAATTCTATTTCAGTGCTTTTATCAGTATTGTCTTTTTTATTTAATACTTTCTCCGTGAAGAAGTAAAGTCCTGCGGCAATAGCTGCTATTATAACTGTAATAATAATTAAATTTCTAACCTCTTTTTGTTCGTCGCTTACATAATTATTTTTTAACTTTTTTTGTTTCATTTAAACCACCTATTTGTTATTTTAGCACAGTTTATGCAAAAAAAGAAGACTATTAGATTAAGTCTTCTCAAATATTACTTCATAATATCGTTAATTCATTTTAAATTAGATTGATATTATAATATTAATTATGCACTAAGTAATATTCGTGTGCACATTAATATTATATTTAATTTACTGTTTATTAATCGTGCCAGTTTTTTCCAATTCTGATTCATCAAATTTTGCTGTTAAACTTAGTCCTATTACTAAAATATAACTTAGGAAGTATACCCATAACATTAGGACTGCTATATTTGATAAGCCAGCATAGAAAATATCGTATCTAGCAAAGTGAGATATATAATAACTATATATATCGGTTGTAAGAACCCACCCTACAGTTGTAAAGATTGCACCTAGATTAATTCTTGAAGCAGGAATATTTTTATTTGGCGCTATAGTAAAGATTATTTTTATAAAACAGAAAATAATTATCCAAGAAATTGGTCCTTGCAATATTTCTAAGATACTAGATATTATAGATTTCATGTTAAAGTAATCAATTGCATCAATAATCTTACTACCAAAAGCAGGAACTAGCAAGATAAATAGGTATAATACTACAATGATTAATGTTAAAAAAATTGCTTTGATTCTTCTTTTAATCCATGATGATTGCTTTGCACCGTATATTTCGTTAGCACTAAATATAATAGAATCAGCAGCATTTGAGGAAATGTAGAACATTGTAATGATAACTACTACTAATTTAAAATCTAATGCTTTACCATCAATAATTGGGACAATCATTTTTACAATACTATCGCTAAAATTGCTTTTTACGAGTTCAATTATTGTGTCCATTGATATATTAAAAAATGATGCAGCATAGCCAATTAATGTTACTATAGGAACTAATGATAAAATTAGAAAAAACGCTATTTGTCCAGGAAGTTCCATCATATATGGCTTATTTAAAATTACCCATACATCCTTTAAAAATGTTTTTACTTTATTTAATTTAGAATGAAGAGAGGCCTTAACTTTCTTTTTCACTTTCGGCCTCTATTTGTTCTTTATTTTCTCTCATTTGAATACTTGCTTCATTGATAGCATCGTCAATTAGTTTTAGATCATCAACGATCATACTAAAGCCAATGGCCGCTCCATATTCATAAGGTAAATTTTTAAATTCTTTTAATAATTTTTTAATATAATTAATTACTTGTTTTTCATTATAACCCACTAGATATACCATAAATTCGTTACCATCGGTACGCATAATTTCTGTATTATCTAATTGAGTTTTAATTAAAATTCCAGCTGAAGATTTGATTTGTCTATCTCCCTCTTCATGACCAAATGTATCATTGATGTATTTAAGATTGTTTAAGTCTATAACGATAATTGCCTGTGGATAAATAGTGTTTTGGTTCCAAGAATCTATTTTTTCATTTAAGTAATTACGATTTTTTAAACTAGTAAGCATATCTACAAATTTTAACTTTTCATCTTTTCTAATTTTAGTATTTAATTTTATGTGTTTTTTAGAATAAATTGTAATACCAATAACTACAACTGCTATGGATAAACCTGTTAAGAAGTATTTTGCAAATGTTCCTAAAATACTATCTTTAGCAGCCGCGCTGTTATAATCTAATATTCCTTCATCAATCATTTTATTATCATCTAAAAAGCTTAAGTAGTTTGTAAATAATTTACTAAAAGCATCATCATTGCTTTGATACTTAAATTCATAATTTGATGAGTTATAGCCAGTAAAACTAATTCGACTTTCTTTAATTCTACTACTATAATAATAGTCATAAGCATTGGCATCAATTGCTATTAAGTTACCTTTTTTATAGGCTTTGATAAGAGCTTTTTCGTTTTTTACAGTTTCAACTTGAACTTTATCTTCTAGATAATTTGCTAATTTAGTATTTTTTATTACATAAACTTTATCATTAATATAAGTTAAGTTATTAACTACTAAATTATCTTCTAGATGACTAACAATGTAATATTTTGATGGTAAGTTAAATCTTATAGAGTATTCTTCGGAAATATCACTACTATCAGTAATTATTAAATCTAAATCTTTTTTATTATATGATTTTATTAAAGATGTACTATCCTTATATGTTGTATAAGTAAATTCAGTATTAACAAGCTTATTAAAATCTTCTAGGTATCTGAATATAATACCGCCATATTTTTTGCCACTTACACCGGTGTATGGAGTTTGTTCTACAAAACCTAAAGAATAAGTTTTGCTTGTCAATTTGTCAGTATCAACTCCACTAAGATTTAATTTATCTGTAAAAATATTATATAGATTAGTATAATATGAACTTTCAAATTTATTTTTATACCAGTCATTATAGTATTTAGTAATAATACTATTTAAAGTTTCATCTGAACCAAAGTGTAAATAATAATAGATTGTCATATCACTTAAATGATAGTTAATTACATAACCATCTTCTAAAATCTTATCAATATTTTCATTTAATGGAACTAAAATATAATCTACAGTGTCCTCTTTTAAAGCATTAAATAGTTCATTTTTACTTTCGTAAGATGTAAATGTACTAGCTACTTTATATCCTTTTGAGAAATATGAAAGACCTTCAGAAAAGCAGCCAATTTTTTTATTCGTTAGATCATCTACGGTATTAATTAATTCTTTAGTTTTAGATACGATAACATAGTGATCTTGAAAAAATGGTAGTCCTTCACTAGGTTTACTTTCTGAAACAGTTAATCCTAGGCCACTGTTGGTTTTATAATCAACTGTATTTTTATTAATTTTAATATTATAGTTTTTGGCTAAATCATCAAAGAATTCATTAGTTACACCTTCACCATTTGATTCAAAAACATTAAGGTTATTAGCAACATTAACATTTATAATGTTTGTTTTGTTGTTATCTAGCCATTCTTTTTCTTTAATATTTAACTGATTATTGTCTTTAAATCCTATAATATATATTGAGATTGGAACTACGATGATTAACAGAACAGCAATTATAGTAAAAATTATTGTTTTTTTATTTTTTTTCATGGTTTCACCTTATTTTCTTTCGCTTTGTTTAATCCAAGAAATTAATGTTGCATCACTTTTTTTATAACCCATTATAGGAAATAATTTAGCTTCATCGGTGTCAGCAGAATTTGTTATAGTAAAATTAATATCGTAAAATTCTTTTTCATCTTGAGATAATTCTTCTAGAAATTTAATTGCTAGGCTTTGAGCATCTTCAGTTGTACCTGAATTTAATTCAATGGTGAAATAAATAATTTTACCTCTTAAATCAAATGTAGCATTTTCTACTTTTTCATTTTCTTTAATTTTGTTTACAATTTCATTTTGTTTATCTTTTGTTATTTCTACGCTTTCAATTCCATATAATCTTTTGCCGTATTCACTGTTCTTAGTTTGATCAATAAAATATACTAAGAAAGCTACACCAATTAAAATTATACAGAATATACTAACTAGCATTAAAATACAATAGATACGATTATTTTGATAGAACCCCTTTAATTTTTTCATAATAATTCACCTCTTAAGTACTTTTATTATACTATATTAATATTTACTTTTCAATTTACTTTAATAAAAAGAAAAAGCTCTTATGCTTCTTCTATCATCTTTTGAAATTTTTCTTCGTCCCAGATTGGCACGTTTAATTCTTTGGCTTTATCGTACTTACTTCCTGGATTTTCACCTACTACTACGGCAAAAGTATTTTTGGTAACTAATGAACTCCATAGGCCACCATTTTCTTCAATTAGGCTCTGAATTTCATCTCTTGTATAATTTTTTAAGGTACCAGTAACAACTATTCTTTTACCTGCAAAATTAGGATTTTCAGTTGACTGTTTTCCTAGATAAGTTGTGTTTACACCAATTTCTTCTAGTTCTTTAATTGTATTTAAGTTTTGTTCATCATGAAAGAAATCTACAATGTTTTTAGCAAGTACTGGGCCAATATCAGGAATGCTGTTTAAAGTGTCGTAAGAAATTTCACTAAGATTTTTTAAAGTTACAAATTTTTTAGCAAGCAGTTTAGCATTTTTTTCACCAATTCCTTTAATACCAATAGCAAATAAAAACTTTTCTAGTGAGTTTTTCTTAGAGTTTTCCACAGATTCTAGCAAGTTATCCACACTTTTTGGACCAAATCCTTCTAGTTCTATTAGTTCTTCACGTTTATTTTTTAAATTATAAATATCAATTATCTGAGTAATAATACCCATATTGTAAAAGTCTTCAATTATTCTTTCGCCTAGGCCATCAATATTCATTGCTTTACGGTCAGTATAGTGAATTAGGGCTTCTATGTTTCTAGCTGGACATTTGTCGTTTGGACATTTTAAATCTATTTTTGATGCTGTTGGCACTAGAAGGTGCCCACATATAGGACAATTTGTTGGCATAATAAATTCTTTTTCTTTTCCAGTACGATCATTTATAACAGGGCCAACAACTTCTGGGATTACATCGCCAGCTTTTCTTACTAGAATATTATCGCCAATTAATAGATTCTTTTCTTTAATATATTCCCCATTATGCAAGGTTGCTCTACGGACAGTAGATCCCATTATTTTAACTGGTTCAAATACCGCGTTTGGAGTAATAAGACCTGTTCTACCAACAGTGCACACAATATCAGTTAATTTAGATTTAACTTCTTCTGCTGGAAATTTATATGCTATTACCCACTTAGGGTATTTTGCCGTATTTCCAAGTTCTTTTTGCATGTGAATATCATTTACTTTAATAACTATTCCATCTATTTCATAAGGTAGTGTGTCTCTTTTTTCAGTCCACTCGTTAATATAGTCTAATATTTCTTCTACATTTTTAACTAGTCTAATATTAGGATTTACTACAAAGCCTAGGTCTTTTAAATCTTGAAGTGCTTCATAATGAGTTTGTCTTGTAGTTTCGGGAACATGATATAAAAAGGCATCTAGATTTCTACTTTTAGCAATAGAGCTGTTTAACTGTCTAATACTTCCAGCTGCAGCATTTCTCGGATTTTGAAATAGTGGCTCGCCGTTTTCTTTTCTTTCAGCATTTAACTTTTCAAAACTTTTTTTGGGCATATATATTTCGCCACGAAGCTCAATATCTACTGGTTTATTTAATCTTAAAGGGATGCTTTTAATTGTTTTTACATTGTGGGTTATATCCTCACCAACGATTCCATTACCTCTAGTGGCCGCGCTTTTAAAGATTCCTTTTTCATAAGTTAACGATACGGCTAAGCCATCAATTTTAAGTTCACAGACGTAAGATGGATTTGGAAACTCTTTTCTGATTCGTTCATCAAAAGCAACAATCTCTGATTCATTAAAAACATCAGCTATACTAAACATTTGATGTTTATGAGTTACCTTTTTAAACTCATCTATTATTTCACCACCAACTTTTTCAGTAGGAGAATCTTTTCTTTTTAATTCAGGGTGCTTGTTTTCTATGTCTATTAGTTCACTCATCCAGTTATCATATTCTCTATCAGTAACGCTGGGATTATCTAAAGTATAGTATTCTTTGTTAGCTTTTTCTATTAATGCAATTAATTCATCATATCTTTCTTTCATAAATTGTTTCCTTTCAGATTTTTATTAAACACTATATTTTATTATAGACTAATTAATAATAATTATAAAGATGATTAAGTTCTTTTTGATATATTTTTTGGAAATTATCGTCTAAGTTATAGAGATAATCAAGTATATCATCAAATTTAGTTTCGGCCTGATTTTTATAGTTACTAGCAAACATTAATTTAAGATATTCATTAGTTTCAAAGGGATTTTTAAAAAGTATAATTTCATTTTCTTTGAAAAGATTTTTACCAGCAACATTTACAAAGAAAATAAACTTTACAGATTTCTTTTGAGATATATCTAAAAATTTTGTAATGTATTTATCATCATCAAGCTGACTAGCATTTAAATTTAAATTAAAGTCTATAAATATAATTTCACTTGAATTTTCAAAAAATAGATAACTTCTTACTTTATCCTCATTACTAAAAAAATCTAATAATCTATAATTTTCTTTTTTATTAAGTAACTTATTTAGTAAATTAATTATAAAATAACGAGTATTTGGATTATTCATAAGATATTTAATAGTAATAGGATTTAATAGTGATATGTATTTCATTTACACCTCCTATATTATTTGTTGTAAAAAGATTATCTATTTCCTTTTTTTAATTAATTTTTTTAATGCTTTTGTGATTTTTCATTAATTTCTTAACGCCCGATTTAAAAGCTACGCTGATTAATGAGCCATCACATTTAACTACTACTCCAGTGCCATATTGTTCGTGACTAATGATAGTTCCTTCGGTGATGTCATTGTTATCACTTGTGTACATTTTTTCTTTGTTGATAAATTTTTGTTCTTGTTCTTTTTCGTTCTTTTCAAGTAGGTCAGGATTGATTTCATTTATAAATCTAGATGGTAAATTCATGCTATCTTTTCCATATAACATTCTTCTTTTAGCATTAGTTAAATATAGTCTTTCTTTGGCTCTAGTGATACCAACATAGCAAAGTCTTCTTTCCTCTTCTAAGTTATTTTCCATAATTGACATATTGTGAGGGAAAATTCCTTCTTCCATACCTACTAGGAATACAACTGGAAACTCTAGTCCTTTAGCACTATGAAGAGTCATAAGGGTTACGACATCTCCATCTTCAGTATGATTAGATATATCTGCAATTAAGGATACCTCTTCTAGGAAATCGCCTAAATTAACACTACCTGTTCTTTCTTCAAATGAAGCTGTAATACTTTTAAATTCCATTAAGTTATCTAATCTAATTTCATCTTCTAAGGCTTTGCTTGATTCAAGTTCTTCTTTAAGTCCACTTTTAATTAATACTTCATCAATAAGTTCCGTAAGAGATAGATGCTCACTTGCTTTAATTAGATTTTCTATAATACCTTTAAATTCTAGTTCTTTTCTAGTTGCTAAGCTATCAAACATTGTTAAGTTATTTTCTTTAGCTCTTGTTTCTATATCTCTAATTGCCGAGTCACCAATACCTCTTTTTGGAGTGTTAATGACTCTTCTTAAGCTTATTTCATCATGAGGATTATAAATTAATCTTAAATAACTAAGTAAGTCCTTAATTTCTTTACGGCTATAAAAATAATAACTACCAAAAACTTTATAAGGAATTCCTTTAGATAGAAAGACATCTTCTATTGCTCTTGATTGGGCATTAGTACGGTATAAAATAGCAATATCGCTATTATGGTATCCTTCATTTAATAAAGACTTAATTTCATCTATAACTAATGATATTTCATGCTTTTCATCATAGCTACGCATATATTTTATTTTGACGCCATCACCTTTATCAGAATAAAGCTTTAAATCTTTTCTTTCTTTATTATTACTAATTACCTCATTAGCAGCTTTTAAGATGTTATTTGTACTACGATAATTATGTTCTAATTTAATTACTTTACAATCTTTAAAATCATTTTCAAAATTAATGATGTTACGATAGTCTGCTTGTCTAAAGGCATAAATACTTTGATTCATATCACCTACTACAAAAATGTTCTTATGCTTTGCTGATAACATAACCGATAGTTTATACTGCACTGGGTTTGTATCTTGATACTCATCAATTAAAATATATTTAAATCTATCTTGATAATGCTCTAGTACATCAGGATGATTTTTAAATAACTCAACCGGCAATAGTAGTAAATCATCAAAATCAACTGAATCACTGCTTCTTAATTTTTGATTATAAGCATGATAAATTTGCACTATCACTTTATCCATTGGAGTATTAAATAGCCGCTCTAATTCAGTATCACTAAGCATTTGATTTTTAATAAAACTAATACGATTTCTAACGTACGATGGTGCATACTGTTTAGGATCTAAATTCATATTTTTTAAAATACGTTTAATTATGGTACTAGTATCATCACTATCAATAATAGTAAAATTACTTGGTAAATTTAAATAATCGTGGTACTCACGAATGACACGCACACCAAGAGAATGGAATGTCCCAATAAATGATTTTACATCACCAATAATATTAGAAACTCTATCACGCATTTCAGCGGCAGCCTTATTGGTAAAAGTAATAGCTAAAATATTATAATCAGGTACGCCACTTTCTATAAGGTACGCGATACGCGTTGTTAGCACCTTAGTTTTTCCGGAACCAGCACCTGCCATAACAAGCACTGGTCCATTAATCGTTTTAACAGCAATTTCTTGCTCTTTATTTAAGTTTTTTAATAATTCCATATTGTCCTCACATCTTCCTTAGATAATTATATCAAAGTTGAGGGTTAATTTAAAGAAAAATGTAACGAACAATTGTATTTTTATAGTAAAAAACTGATATATTTTTTTGATATCAGTTTTAGTTATATTTAGTATCATTCCATGATTACTTTGTATGAGTAAAGATTAAAGCAATTATTAACTAGGAAGCGCAATAGTGTATGGATCTTCTATCTCTCCTGTTCCTCCTGTTATTATGACATTTTGCTTAAGAGAGATGGCTGGCCGGGCCCCGTGAGCGTTTATCACGGTGCTGGTGCCCAAACTCCCAAGGTACACGGTATGGACGCTAGAATAGTTGAAGTAGAGGCTAAAAGGGGACAGCAACCTGTACTGATCACCATTATTTAAGTAATTAGTATCTGAACCACCAAAGGCAAGTTTTGCTTCTTTACTTGTTAATAATCCTACTGGATAATCTAACGCATTATTTCCATATCCTAATGTTCCTCCAAATTCTACTTTTAATGTAAATTGATCTGCTTTATCTTGACATGTTAATCTTGAATTATTTGTATTATAATCGTTAAATTGCAAATCTGTTGTTAAACTTCCTCCACTTGGATTCCATCCTCCTAAATTTGATATATTTCTATTATTACAATATATTGCATTTTCTAAATATTCAGTTGCATTTATCATGTTTGTACTATACCAGTTATCTATTACTGTTTTTATATCACTATTTGTTGTATTATAATTTAACATTTCATCTAAAGCATCTTCTATTTTTTTACCTTTTGTTAATGTCATATAGTTGGCTGTTTCTGTTGCACTTCCCATATAATAAATATAATATACTGTTGAACATGATGAGCTAGTACTTAAACATGTATAATGTTTACTACTTAGTTTACTATACATATTTGCTATTGTTCCACTTTCTGCATCACTTAATGTATATGTTGTTCCATTCCATGTTACATCACTTCCATAATAATATGTTCCGAATGATGATCCTGATTTTGAAGAAGATGCATACACTGTTCCATACATATATCCTACATACGCCAGAGAATTATCATTCACATTATATTTTGTTCTATTTGCATCCAAATAAACATCTGTTCCTGTATTGTTACAATTGCTTGTTACATTTCCAGTTGGTTTTCCTATTGAAAATCTTACTACATCATCATTATTATTACCACTACCATCTTTTTTATAAACTACTTTTATTACATCACTTGTTGTTAAACCGTTAAGTTCTATTGACCCTGAAGCAAGACCACTTAAATCTACTTTTAATCCTGTTCCATTCTTATAAAATGATCCTTTATCCCAATTTGCTTCACTACTTACTTCATAATTTAAAACATAATCTCCAGCTTCAGTTACAGTAAACTCTATTGTATTTTCACCACTATTTACTCCTGCTATTCCACTTGTCCATTTCTTTGTTGAATCATCAATTGTAAATGGTGTTTCAGTTGGAGTGTTTGTAGTTACACTATATTTATCCCTTGTTATTGCTTCATATATTTTTTTACCATATATTCCATTATACAAAAGTTTTACTCCATCTGTTTCAGTTGTTCTTACCATCTTCCAACAATAGTTATTAAATAATAAATTATTGTTTGTTATATTACCTGCATAATAATATACATCTTTTCCATTTTCATCTATTGTCTTTTTTACACCTTTATTACTTGAATAATCGGCTAATAATTTGCCATATACTGTTTTGTCAGTTTTAGGACTGCTTATAACAGTAACTTTACCTTGGTAGGTTTTTCCTGAGCCTTGTTCTTTAGTCATGCTTTCTGTAAACCATAGTCTTAAGTCATATTCATTTTCTTGACTTCCATAAATAGTATCTTCTAATAAAATATAGTTTGTTCCACCATTTACTGGAGTTCCGGGAATACCAGCTGATAAGAGTTTAGCACTTGTAGGTGTTTCTCCCTTTTTTGTTA
>URUT01000035.1 GCA_900551105.1 uncultured Mycoplasmatota bacterium | reverse complement strand
TAACAAAAAAGGGAGAAACACCTACAAGTGCTAAACTCTTATCAGCTGGTATTCCTGGAACTCCAGTAAATGGTGGAACAAATTATATTTTATTAGAAGATACTATTTATGGAAGTCAAGAAAAGGAATATGATTTAAGATTATGGTTTACTGAAAGTATGACTAAAGAACAAGGCTCAGGAAAAACCTACCAAGGTAAAGTAACTATAATAAGTAGTCCTAAAACTGACAAAACAGTGTATGGCAAACTACTAGCAGATTATTCAAGTAATAAAGGTGTAAAAAAAACAACAGATGAGAATGGAAAAGATATATATTATTATGCAGGTAATATAACAAACAATAATTTAGTATTAAATAATTATTGTTGGAAGATGGTAAGAACAACCGAAACAAATGGAGTTAAGCTTATTTATAATGGATTATATAAAGAAGATACAAAATGCAATAATACAGGAACAGATGTATATATAGATTCAAATGGGACACAATTTAATACAAACAGCAATTCCTTAGCGTATGTAGGATATATGTATGGAACTGTGTATGGAACATCCGATAGATCAACATCATCGTCCGAAACATATTATTATGGAAGTGATGCGATGTGGGATGGAACGTCATATACATTAAGCAATACTGAAAGTGGAACATTAACAGATATGTATAGTAAACTAAATAATAAGCATTACACGTGTTTAAATTCAAATTCTAGTTGTTCAACAGTGTATTATATATATAATATGAATAGTCCAACAACTTTCGTATCTTATATAACCTTAACCAATGGCAAAAAAATAGAAGATGCATTAGATGAAATGTTAAATTATAATATAACAAATAGTAATATAAAAACAGTAATAGATAATTGGTATAGTACAAATATGACAAATGTAACTAAATATTTAGAAAATGCAATATATTGCAATAATAGGCATATAACAGAATTAGGAGGATGGAATCCAGCAGGCGGTAGTTTGACCACAGCACTACAATTTAATGATTATGATTCAAGTAATTTTAAACTAATATGTCAAGATAAAGAAGATCAGTTTACTTTGAAAGAAGATTCAGGAGGCACATCAGGCTACGGAAACAACGCCCTAGATTATCCGGTTGGTTTATTATCAAATAAAGAAGCAGATCTTGTTGGTAGCGGGTTTTCTTATGATTATTTATATATAGAAGCTAAATTTTGGTTAATGTCACCATTTGCTTTCGACGAGTCCGGTGCTCGTGTCAATGCATTGTATTATGGAAATCATTCCAACGCTGTTTTGTTTGGGGCTAATCTAGGAGTCAGGCCAGCCATCTCTCTTAAGCAAAATATCCTAATAACAGGAGGAACTGGTGAAATTGAAGATCCATACACAGTTGCGCTTCCTAATTAATAACTAAATTTCAATTCAATTAAACCCATACAAAGTTGTATCATAACCCGTTGACAACAACATCTTTTTTAAGTAAAATAGAACTATAAATTTGTTTGAAGAACCTGAGTTTATAGCACATATATTTAAAAGAGATGGCTAACTGGTGAAAATGCCAAAATATATTATAAACTTGGAACAGTCTTCATAAAGACAAACGTTTATCTCGTTACGATAACAAAAGAGTACACTAAGTAAAGTAAGGTGGCACCGCGGGTTATAACTCGTCCTTACATCTACCTAGTGTTTTTTATTTAGAAAGAAGGAATAAATATGATTACTAAACAAAAAGGAACATACGACATCTATGGAGTAGATGCTAAAAAAAGAGAGTACGTTAATGACATCTTACGTTCAGTATGTGAAAAATATAATTACGGTTACATTGAAACTCCAGTATTTGAAGCAACTGAACTATTTCACAGAAGCGTAGGGGAAACCACTGACATGGTATCAAAAGAAACCTATGATTTTACTGATCGTGGTGGCCGTAACATCACTCTAAGACCCGAAGGTACTGCTGCCATTTGTAGATTTTTTATTGAAAATAAACTATATGGTAACATGACTGAACCATTTAAAGCATTCTATAACTGCAAAATGTATCGTTATGAAAGACCACAAGCCGGAAGAAACCGTGAATTTACTCAGTTCGGTATTGAGTGTATCGGCTCAGACGATGTATTATCAGATGTAGAAGTAATTTCAATGGTATATCAAACATATAATTTACTCGGATTAGAAGATGTTACTATTAAAATAAATACTCTAGGTGATACTGAGTCTCGTGATAATTATCGTACGGCCTTATTAAATTACCTTAAACCACATGTAGATGAACTTTGTGAAGACTGCAAAAAGCGAATTGATAAAAACCCATTAAGAGTTTTAGATTGTAAAATAGATGGCGAAAATGAAATTTTAAAAAATGCACCTATTACTAAAGATTACCTAAACGAAGCAAGCTTAGAAAGATATAATAAAATTAAAGAATATCTAGATTTATTAGAAATAAACTATGAAGAAGATCCAAAACTAGTAAGAGGTTTAGATTACTACAATCACATCGTATTTGAAGTTTATGCAAACGTGCCTGAAATAGGCAACCTAGCTTTAGGAGGTGGTGGTAGATACAACGGCCTTATTGAAACCCTAGGAGGACCAAGTACTCCCGCTGTTGGCTTTGCAATGGGCTATGACCGCACTCTTATGGCAATTGAAAAAAGTAACATTAACATTCCAATAAATGATAGCATAGATGCTTATTTACTTTATGTAAGTGAAAACGAAAAAGAAACTGCAGCTTACCTAATGCAAAACTTAAGATTAAATGGCTTTATCGCTGAAACTGATTATCTAGGAAGAAATTTAAAATCACAATTCAAAGCCGCAGATAGACTAAAAAGTAAATTCTTAATCATTCTAAACGATGAAGACCTAGCCAAAAATAATGTTAGTGTCAAAGACAATCGTACAAAAGAAGAAACTAAAATTAATATAAATGAATTAGTAGAGCATTTAGATATGAATATATAGAAAGAAGGAATATATTATGGATTTAAAAGATTTATTAAAAGAAATTAGTAAATATGAAGGACAAACTCTTACCCTAGAAGGCTGGGTTAAAAACCATCGTAAACAAAAAGAGTTTGGTTTTATTGATTTATATGATGGAACTTGTTTTGAAAGCCTTCAAGTAGTTTATGATAACAAACTAGCAAACTTTGATGAAATAACCAAAATACATATTGGCTCAGCTGTTAAAATTACTGGTGAAATTATTAAATCAGAAGGTGGCAAACAAAATCACGAATTAAAACTATCTGAAATTGAAGTTCTAGGCGACTGCCCTGAGGACTATCCACTACAAACAAAAAATCGTCCAACTAGAGAATACTTAAGAGAAATAGCTTATTTAAGACCACGTACTAACTTATTTGGTAGTGCTTTTAGAGTAAGAAGCGTAGCAGCTTATGCTATTCATAAATACTTTCAAGAAAATGGTTATGTTTACTTCCATGCACCACTAATAACAGCAAGCGACTGTGAAGGCGCTGGTGAAATGTTTAATGTTACTACTCTTGATTTAGAAAAGGTAGCAAAAACTGGTAAATTAGATTACAAAGATGACTTCTTTGGCAAAAAAACAGCCCTAACTGTAAGTGGCCAATTACAAGCCGAAACCTTTGCTCTAGCATACAAAAAAACTTACACATTTGGGCCAACTTTTAGAGCCGAAAACTCAAATACTAAAACTCATGCAAACGAATTTTGGATGATCGAGCCGGAAATTGCTTTTGCCGACTTAGAAAAAGATATGGACATCATGGAAGACATGCTAAAATTCGTAGTTAAATACGTTCTAGATAACTGCCCTAGTGAAATGAAATTTTTTGATACATTTGTTGAAAAAGGTTTAATTGAAAAATTAGAAAAATTAATTAACTCACACTTTGTTAGAATTGATCATCATGACGTTATCAAAATCTTAAAAGAAGCAGACGTCAAATGGGAATTTACTCCTGAATATGGAGAAGACATTGCCAAAGAACATGAAAAATATATTACTGAACACTTTAATGGTCCTGTATTTATTAAAAACTGGCCAAAAGATATTAAAGCTTTCTATATGAAACAAAATGATGACGGTAAAACTGTTGCCGCAGTAGACTTAGAAGTTCCAGGAGCAGGCGAATTAATGGGTGGCTCTCAAAGAGAAGAAAACTATGACAAACTAGTAGCTCGTATGGAAGAACTAGACATGGATAAAGAAAGCATGGAGTGGTACTTAAACTTACGTAAATTTGGTGGTTGCTATCATTCAGGCTTCGGAATGGGCTTTGAAAGACTTCTAATTTACTTAACAGGTATTGAAAACATTAGAGATGTAATTCCATTCCCACGTACTCCAGGAAACTGTGAATTTTAGAAAGGAACTGCATGAAAGAATTTACAATTGAAGAAATAATAGACTATGCAGATAAGTTACTTATTGGTTTAAGTAAAGAAGAAGCATCTAGTATCAAAGAAGAATTTTCTTGCATAGATAAAAATATTGATAAAATAAATAACATTCCAAACTTACAAAACGTAACACCTTCAGCTTTTCCTTTTAATTTATATACAGCTAGTTTAAGAGAAGATGTCGCTGAGCCTAGCGTTCCCGTAGAGCTTCTTTTAGCAAACGACAAGGACGTTGAAGGTAGAGAAGTAAAAGTTCCGAAGGTGGTGAATTAAATGATAGAAGAGTTAAAAAATCAAAAAGGCACTATTGAAAAAGCCCTTAAACTTGCTCACGAAACAAACGATGAAATTAATTCTTTTGTTACAATTATCGATAATCCTAAAATAAGCGAAATTCAAGATTTACCCCTAGCAAACATTCCTTATGCTGCTAAAGATTTATTTAGTACAGCTGGCATACTAACTACCGGTTCATCAAATATCTTAAAAGATTATGTTCCTTTTTACGATGCAACTGTAATTAAAAGATTAAATGAAGCAGGGGCTGTTCTTATCGGTAAAACCGTTTGTGATGAATTTGGTTTAGGTGGTACTGGTACTACGGGACACACTGGGGTTGTCAGAAACCCATGGAATCCGGAGTTTGTAGCGGGCGGCTCATCTAGTGGTTCTGCTACATCTGTTGCTCTAGGTATTGTTCCTTTTGCATTAGGAACTGACACTGGTGACTCGGTTCGTAAACCTGCATCATTATGCGGCGTAGTAGGGTATAAACCTACTTATGGTCTTATTTCAAGATATGGAGTCTTACCATTTGCTTCATCACTTGATCACGTTGGGGTATTTACAAGATGCGTTAAAGATGCAGCTACTGTTGTAGATATAATAAAAGGCCCTGACGGTAAGGATATGACAGCTCTAAAGGAAATAGAAAATCTAGCACCACAGTTAGACAAAAAAGTAACAGGTAAAAAATTATTCTATGTTAAGGAACTATGCGAGCTATTATCTTATGAAAATCCTGATGAAAGCATGGTAAACACGCTAAATACTTTTAATAAATCCCTAGAACTTGCTAAATCACTAGGTATGAGTGTTGAAGCCGTAAGCATAGATAAAAACATATTAGAAGCACTAGGCCCAGCATATACGATCATCTCATGCGCTGAAGCAACCAGTAACTTATCAATGTATACTGGTATAAACTACGGTCCTCGTGGGAAAAGTACAAACATCTATGAAATGATGAAAGATGCTCGCACTAAAGGATTTAGTCCGCTAATTAAAAGAAGACTAGTAATTGGTTCTTATGTTCTTCAAGAAGAAAATCAAGAAAGATACTTTTTAAATGCTCAAAGGGTAAGAACCTTAATCAATGAAGAAATGCATAAATTATTTACAAAATATGATGCCATGATTGCTCCAGCAAGCACTGAGGCAACACCTATTTCTAAAGCAAGTGATGTCATAAGTGATTCTAGTGCAAATGTAAGCACGCTACTACTTACTGGCAACTTTGGCGGTTTTCCATCAATTACAATTCCAAATGGTTTTAGCACTGGCTTACCAATTGGTTTAAATATCACTGGTAACATTCAAAGAGATGCTGATGTATTAAACATTGCTGCCGCCCTAGAAGAAAAACTAGGATACGCTGGCATAATTGCAGGAGGTAAACATGAATAAATATCAAACAGTAATTGGTTTAGAACTACACTGTGAACTAAAAACAAACTCAAAAGTATTTAGTCCTAGTGCTAACTTTTATTCTACCGTACCAAATAGTAACGTAAATGAAATAGATATGTCATTTCCTGGTATTATGCCATCTTTAAATAAAGAAGCTGTAAGAAAGGCACTAAAAATGAGTATGGTTCTAAACTGCACTCAGCCTGATGAACTTTTATTTGACCGTAAAAACTATTACTATCCAGACTTACCAAAAGGCTTTCAAATTACTCAGGTAACAAAACCAGTTGGTATCAACGGTAAAGTTGAGCTTATCTCTAACGGCAAACCATTTTATGCTCTAATCCATGATATTCATTTAGAAGAAGATACTGCCTCACAAGATCACTATGATACATATTCATTAATTGATTATAACCGTGCTGGCGTCCCTCTAATAGAAATTGTAACAGAGCCATGCTTTAACGATGCTCCATCAGCCGTAGAGTTCTTAGAATATCTAGCAAACAGTTTAAAATACTGTGATATTTCAGAAGCCGACATCAAAAAAGGCCAAATTAGATGCGACTGCAACGTTAACCTAAAAGATGAAAATGGTAACTACATTACACCAAAAGTAGAAATTAAAAACGTAAACTCATTTGCAAACGTAGAAAATGCTATAAATGCTGAAGTAAAAAGACAAATAGAATGTTTAGAAAGTGGTAAAAAAGATGAGTTATGCCAAGAAACAAGAAGATACGATGAACAAACAAATACCACAATTAGCATGCGTAAAAAAGTAAAAAGTATTGACTATAAATATTTTATTGAGCCAAACATTCCACGCATCAAAATAACTAATGACTTTCTAGAAGAAATTCGCAGCGAAATTCCTAAGCTACCAAACGCTAGAATTAAAACTTACATGGAAGAATATAATTTATCTGAAAACGATAGTAAAATTCTAGCCCGTAACAAAGATGTTGCTGATTACTTTGATGAAAGTATTAAGCTTGGACTTGACTCAAAAACAGTTGCTAACTGGGTTATTTCCCTTATCTTAGGAATCCTTAGCAAAGAAAATATTAGCATCCTAGAGTTTTACTTATCACCAAGACTACTTAGTCAAATTCTAACTCCATTAAAAAACGGTGAAATATCATCTAAGCAAGCCAAAGAACTATTTGCAAAGGCCTTAGAAGAAAAATCTGAGCCACAAAGTTTAATAGAAAAATATGGCATGAAACAAATGGATAACGAAGAAGAACTAAGCTCTATAATTAAAACTATATTAGATAATAGTCCTAAACAAATAGAACTATACCATAACGGTAAAACTAATATGTTTGATTTCTTTGTTGGTATGACTATGAAAGAAACAAAAGGTAAAGCAAATCCTTTAAAAGTAAAAGAGATTTTAACTAAAGAACTAGAAGCAAGAAAATAAAATTTAGTTTACAGAAAACAGCCTAATTTGGTTGTTTTTTTTCATATATAAAAGTATAATGTGCTTAAGAGGTGGGAAAATGATCAAACTAAAAGATGTCTCAAAGTATTACTATCAAAAAGGAATAATCACATCAGGTATTACCAAAATTAACGCTGAATTTAATATCGGCGAATTCGTTGTAATCACTGGTGAAAGTGGTAGTGGTAAATCTACTTTACTAAACGTTATATCAGGCCTTGATACTTACGAAGAAGGCGAGCTTTATATAAATGGTAAGGAAACTAGTCATTATGGCGAAGAAGAATTTGAAAACTATCGTAAAAAATATATCAGTAATATCTTCCAAAACTTTAATCTAGTTGCTAGTTACACAGTCTATCAAAATATTGAATTAGTCCTATTAATTAACGGTCACAAAAAGGAAGAAGTAAAAGAAAGAGTCCTTGAACTTATCAAACAAGTAGACTTAACAAGATATAAAAATACTCGTGTTTCTAAATTATCAGGTGGCCAAAAACAAAGAGTAGCAATAGCGCGTGCTCTAGCTAAAAATACCCCAATTATTATTGCTGATGAGCCAACCGGTTCGCTAGATCGTAAAAGTGCTGTCAGTGTAATTAAAACCCTAAAAGAAGTATCTAAAGATAAACTAGTAATAATCGTAACACACAACTATGAAGACTTTAAAGAGTATGCAACTAGAAAAATTACCATGTTTGATGGCAAAATCATCGAAGACAAAAAAATCAAAGAAACTGAAACTAGCACAAAATTAGAAGAAAGCCACAATCAAAAAATTAGACTTATATCATCAATCAGATTAGGTATCAGAAACACCTTTAACATCGTACCTAAATTCTTACTATTACTAATTGTATTCCTATTTATGTTTCTAGCTCTAACCTTAGAAACCGCTTCATTTAAATCCAGCAAATATGAAGAAACCTCAAGAGGTTATAACTCATTTTTAGCAAACACTGACACCAAAAGAATTATCCTTGTTAAAAAGGACAAATCTAAAATCACCGATGAAGACTTTAACAAACTAACTAATATTGAAAACATTGATTATCTAGTTAAAGATGATATTTCTCTTGATGCCGTAATGTCCTTATATAAAGATTATTATTACTTTAGAGGTCAAGTCAAAGAAATTAGTAAAGATGCTAAAGTTGACTTAGGCACTGTCCCAACCAAAGATAATGAAGTTATGTTAGAACTATCTAAAGATAACTACAATCTATATGATAGAGAAAAGTTAATTAATAAATCATTTAATTATGGCTTTGACTACGGTATGGACATAGATACCAAAAAAGCAGTTCTTACCGGTATCAAATATAACGAAAATATTGGTGACAAAATCATCATCAACGTCTCATCAAAAATGCTATATGAAAGTATTTTAAACTATAAATTAGGTAAATCAACTTTAAATATGATTTCAGAAGATCCTAACTTTAACTGTGTACTTAGACACAACAATCTAATTCCTGAAGGCAGCATCTACTTAAACGAATCCCTAAGTGATGAAATTAAAGAAGTGACACTAAAGCTTAATAACAACTACGTATCAACAAGTAAAACCCTAAAAGCAAATAGAATTCTAAATAAATCAAATTACAAAAAATATACAGGGTCATCTTATAATGACTATTATACATTCTGCTATATTAACGATAAAACCATTGAAGATATGCTTACTAGTGACATCTATCAAAGTAGTATCTTTGTAAAAGATGAACAAAAAATAGATGATACTATCAAAGCACTAGAAAATGCTGGATTTAATGCTTATGCCGTAACTAAAATGTTAAATAATGAATCAAGTAGCACAGTATATATTCTAAACATCGTAAACCTAGTAGTAACCGTTATTATGCTAATAGTTATGTTCATCATATCTTACCTAATAATTAAACTAATCTTAAAATCTAGAAAATCATATTACACAATTTTAAGAATTTTAGGTTCAAACAAAAAGATCTGCAAGAAAATCTTAAGAATAGAACTATTTACAGTACTAAACATTGCTGCAATTCTTACTTTAACATTCATCTTATTAGGTACTCACAAAATTATAGATATCCCGCTAGCATCTACCTTAAAATACTTAAGTCTAAAAAATTACATAACAATCTATGTATTAATAGTATTACTAGCATACATCATCAGCGTTCGCTTTTCAAAATACATCTTTAAACAAAGCGCAATGAAAACTTATAACGAGGAGGAAGAATAATGATTACATTAGAAAAAGTAAATAAATACTTTAATAAAGGCAAAAAAAATCAAATTCATGTCATTAATGACACTTCTCTAAAATTACCAGATCAAGGTCTAGTTGCGCTTCTAGGTGAATCAGGATGTGGTAAAACAACACTATTAAACGTAATTGGTGGTTTAGATAAAGTAAAAAGTGGTAATATCTACATCAATGGTCAAAAAATAACCCGTAAAAACACTTACCAAATAGATAAAATTAGAAACTTAAATATTGGCTATATCTTTCAAGATTATAAGTTAATAGATAACTTAAGTGTTTATGACAATGTCGCACTAGCCCTAAAACAAATTGGTATTAAAGATAAAAATGAAATTCAAAAAAGAGTAAATTACTGTTTAGAAACTCTAGGAATTTATCGTTTCCGTGCAAGACCAGCAAGTATGCTTTCAGGTGGTGAAAGACAAAGAGTAGGTATTGCTAGAGCTATCGTTAAAAATCCTGAAGTAATTTTAGCAGATGAACCAACAGGTAACTTAGACTCTAAAAACTCCCTAGAAATAATGAAAATCATTAAATCAATATCAAAAACAAAGCTAGTTATCCTAGTAACTCATGAAGTAAATTTAGCTCATTTCTATGCCGATAGAATAATCGAATTAGAAGACGGCAAAATACTAAAAGATTACAAAAACACCGAAGTTAAAAACCTAGACTATCGCATTGAAAACAATATCTATTTAAAAGACCTAAATAAAAATGAATTAACAAGCAAAAATCAAAAAATAGATATCTATGAACCAAACGAAAACAAGCTAGATATTACCTTAGTAGTACAAAATGGCAACATTTATATTCAAAAT
Organism: uncultured Mycoplasmatota bacterium; assembly: GCA_900551105.1. Lineage (GTDB taxonomy): Bacteria > Bacillota_I > Bacilli_A > RF39 > UBA660 > CAG-533. The sequence continues at coordinate 3,727 of URUT01000035.1, read as the reverse complement.
CATGGTCCATTAAAAGTTGAAGTAATAGATGAAAACTCAAATATTAAATTACTTGATGAGCACTATAAACCAGTTGATAAAGAAGAACTAAACAAATACGAATTTAATTTTCAAAACATTATCAACGAAAACTATAATAAAAAATATAGTAGTATTTTTACGCCAATTACATTTTTAACAAATGGCTTTAAAAAGATTATGAATTACTCAGTACTTAAAAAAATATTACTTTTAGGCTATATGGCTGCTAGTATGTTTATCTTATTTAGTGTTACAAGAATCTTTGCAACCCTTAATATTAAAGATAGCGACTTTGTTAATACTCATCCATCATACATTAATGCAACCTTTTCAAAAATGGATTTAAACAAATACAAAGAATTAGAGCAAATAAATGATATTAACTATATTATTCCAGGAAACTCCCGTGCAACATTTGAAATTTCTTATAACACATTCTTTCAAAGCTCAGGAGTTTCTGAAACAATAAATGCTTCTTTAGTAAGTACAAAACTAATCAAAGAACAAGACTTAATTGCCGGTACTCTACCACAAGACAAATATGAAGTAGTAGTCGATCAAATGGTTCTAAAGACTATATTAAGCTCAATGGGTATAGCGCCTGAAGCTGGCATAAATAGTCCGGAAAAACTAATAGGTGAATATATTTCTATTCCAAACATGAAAAAATTCAAAATAGTAGGTATCATTTCTTCAGAAAGCCCAGCAATTTATGCTGATGAAAGCTTATTTACCGATATTTTATATAACAATATCGGTAACGATGGTAAAACCGTAACTTTGCTAGACTATCAAGAAACAACTTACACCCTAAAAGAAGGTAAAAATCCCGAAAACGACTACGAAGTAATCGTTCCATACAGTCAAAGATATGCTTATAAAATTGGTGATAAAACTAGTGAAGTAGTAGGCGGTAAAGACTTAAAAGTAGTTGGCTATTACACATCAGAAAATAATCTAACATACTACATAACCAATAAAAACACAATCAAATATGAACTAATTTTAAGCTGTAAAAGTATCACGGTATCAGCAAACGAAAAAACTAAAATAATCGAAGAACTAAATAATAAGGAAATTAATGCAAGAGACAGTTACGAGGTCGCCAAAAAAGAATACTTAGACGAAACCGAAGGAACAACAAATTCAATTCTTATCTTCTCAGCTGTAATCATCGCTATATCAATTATTGAAGTATTTCTAATGATTCGTTCATCATTCTTATCAAGAATTAAAGAAGTAGGAACATATAGAGCTATCGGCGTTAAAAAAAGTGATATTTATAAAATGTTTGCTGGCGAAATCCTTGCAATTTCTCTAACAGCATCCCTAACTGGCATCGCCTTTATGACATATATTTTATACAATATAACTAAAATAAGATACTTAACTAACTTCTGCTTGCTTACGCCACTAACAATTGGTATTTCAATCATATTATGCTTTGCAGTAAATCTCTTATTTGGTTTACTACCAGTAGCAAATACTATTAGAAAAAGACCAGCAGAAATCTTATCAAGAAAAGATATTTAAAAAGTTTGCTTTTGTGAGAAAGCAACTTTTTTTGTTATAAGCCCAAAATAATATTTCTTGAAGAATGATCTTTATTATGATAAGATTAATAAAGAAAGCAAGTGATACTGTGAAAGCAAATGTAACAAAATTAAATTCATATACTGACGACATTATCGCTGGCTTCATCAACATTTGTAATGATTGCTTACCACTTCCAGTAGAAGAAGAATATATTAAACTTACTAATTTATTATCTACATACTTTGAAAAAAGGACAGCCCTAATTAACTTGCAAAATGGAGTAGAAAGTACAAACCAAATTATCGAATCATCAAAAGTCAAACAACGCCTCCAAAAAACAAAATGTGAGATTATTATGGAGCAAATAAAAGCCCTAACTAATAATGAAGATCACTTAGACCCAAATACATATAGTAAAATTCTATCTTTAGCAAAAGAAGGTTATATTGCTTCTCAAAACTATTATTCAAGAAACAATATCTATCAAAATAACCAAAGAATAGCTAATAATAGGCTCAATCAAATAGACGAACTAACAAGAGAAATCGCCACTATTATAGATAGCATCAAAAATACATTAAAAAATATTTTAGCACTTGATATCAATGAAAAGCGAAGACTAGATAATATCACCGTATCGCAAAGACACTTTGACAAAATTAAAGCACTATTTCCTAAATATTCAACATACTATACTAGTTCAGTAGAAGACTTATTAAAATCACACACAGCATCAAGAATAGCTTCGTTTAATATAATAGAAATCTTAGCAAGTAAAATTATTGACCTTTACAATAGAGGTATCATTACCGAAGGAATAGATGAAAAAGAAATAGATTTATTTAAACTAGTTATTAATGCCTTAACCGCATCAGACTTTTCATACTTCACATCTGCTAGAGAAATCTTAGATATCGAGAAAAATAATAATCAAACCGTTCCAATCTTAAATATAGCCGCAAACTATTTAAGAAGTGGAAATATTAACCCTGAACAAATTGAAAACTACTCAAGTACAGTTCTTGACTTTAACTTTAGAATGTTAATAAACTCACTTAATACAATCATCAAAAATTATTATAAAATCGGATAATTTAGTTTAGTGCCCTAGATTATCTTTTTTTTATGTGATATACTTTTATTATAGTAAAGAGGTTGGTTAACATGTTCGGAAAAATAAAATATATTAGTGATAACACTGCCATAGTTGAAATTAATAAAGAAGGAAATGTCATAAGTAACTTAATGAACCTTCACGTAATATTTGAATCAAATGGCGACAAGTTATTAGGTGAAGTTAAAAACGTTGATGAAAACACTGTAAAAATCGAACTTCTTGGTGAATTCGTAGGTACTAGATTCATCGCTGGTACTATCAAAAAACCTACATTAACAAGTACCTTAAGAGTTATTAATGATGAAGAACTGGATATCATCATGGGCAAAAACGACGAAGAATCAATTTATATTGGTAAAAGTCCAATCTACAAAGATAGAAACATCTATGCAAATATCAACGATTTATTTTCAAATCATTTAGCTATATTTGGTAACTCTGGTTCAGGTAAATCATGCTCAGTATCTAGAATTGTTCAAAATATTTTCTTAAATCAAAACTTTAAAGCCGCTAATGCCAATTTATTTATATTTGATGCCTACGGTGAATATAAAAATGCTTTTAAAGACATTAACCAAATAAGTGATGTTTATCAGTACAAATTTTTAACAACCAACCCAACAGATGAAACTGATGTTTTATTTAGATTACCGATATTCTTATTTACAAACGATGACATCGCACTTTTATTAAATGCTGAAAACCACTCTCAGCTTACAATTATTGAAAGAATGATGAAACTGGCAAAGCTATTTAGTAAAAATGATGCTGATACCGAAAAACTAAAAAATCACTTAATTGCTAAAGCTATTCAATCAGTTCTATTTAGTAATCAAAACGCCAGTGGTAAGAAAAATGACATCTTCACCATTATCTCATCATGTTCAACCCCAGCATTTAGTATGAACACCGAAATCCAAGGAATTGGTTATACAAGAAGATTTAGTGAATGCTTTAAAATAGACAATAAAGGTGAATTCGGTGAAAGTGTTTTAATTAATGAATATATCGCTAAAAACCTAAACGAAGAACTAGAAAGTACTATTGAAGTTC
>URUT01000034.1 GCA_900551105.1 uncultured Mycoplasmatota bacterium | reverse complement strand
CAGGTCTATTTAATAGATTTTTTGTGCTGGTGTTTTTTTGTATTAACTAGAAGTAAAGGAAGTGAAGTAAATAATATGCATATCAGTTCAATAGAAATTGAGAATTTCAGAGGGATAGATATAAAATTAGAAAAGATAAATGATATAGTAACAATAATTGGACAAAATGACAGTGGAAAAAGCAATATTTGTGCTGCAATATTAAAAGTATTAGATTATAATAAAAGAAGAATTCCATTTTTTGATTCGGATTCAACTAATAGTAATAAAAAGAATATATTTATAAAAATAAAACTAGAGATAGATGATTTAACAAATGAACAGTTGGCTCAATTACATGAAGTAATAAATGAAAAAGATGAAAAAAAATATATTTATGCACAATTAACATCAACATATAATAATGAAGTATTAATATATGAAGATGAATTATTAATTGGTGATATGGAAATAGATTATAAAGAATACAATGTAACAAAACAAAACCCTCTTGATAAAGTGTTATCAGTTATATACATTAATCCAACATATGATACTAAACAAGAAACAAAACATTTTTTTGAATATAAAGAAGCGAGACATATAGAGGCAAATACTCATATCAGTCCAAATATAGAAGAAACGATAGAAAAGTTAAAAGAAAATGTAAAAAATGATGATGCATTAGCAGAAATAATAAAAGATATAAACGAACTTGGAGAATTTGAGAAAATGTTTGATGGAATGAAATTTGAATTAACACCAAATATTAAATTAGATAATATCTATAAGTCATTAGAAATTTCAACATTAGACAGTTATGGGAATATACTTAATAATATTGGTGATGGAAAAAATAAAATGTTTTCTATGTTATTAAAAGAAAAAACTTATGATGATGATAGGAAAAAAATAATAATTGTTGAGGAGCCAGAAAATCATCTGTATGTGTTACTACAAAAGCATTATATTAGTGCTATAGCATCATTTAAACCCAGTCAAATGATTGTTACAACACATTCACCACATGTTGTTGATTTCGAAAAAACAAATCAAATAATTAAAATTCAAAGATATTTTGATGATTTGGATGAAATATATAGAAGAAAAAAATTTATATATAATGTAGATAATCAAGAGTTTGCAAAATATGGATATCTAATAAATGTTGAAATAGCAGAAATGATGTATTATGATAAGGTATTATTGATTGAAGGTGAATCAGAAAAATATTTTTACAGTTATTTGTTATCTCAGGATCAAAATTTTAGAGATATAATTTTTGATAACAATATTGGGATTTTTTCGGTTAATGGCATTGCATTTAAAAAAATTAAAGAGTTATTAGAAGCATTAGGTATTAAAGTGTACATTAAGACGGACAATGATATATTTAGCGTTCCATTCAATAATGATTCATACTATTATGCTGGAATAACAAGATGTATAAGTTATTTAGGCGATGAAGGAAGAGAAAAAGTAAAAAAGATTCTGGGGATAGAAGACTTATCAAACAGTAAAAATTTTCGATTCACTAATAAAAATGAAAAATTAGAACTAATAGAAAATAATATTGATAAGTTATGTGGAGTGTTTAAAGAAAATAAAATATTATTATCAAAGCATAATTTAGGATTTGAAAAAGATTTTCTCGATTATATACAATATAATGAGGAAGATTATGATGACATTATTAAGTATTTGAAAGATGCAAAATTGACAAATTTACATAAATTTATTGTTGACCATAGTATAGATATAAAAATTAATGAAGCAAATAAAACATCTATTCTATTAGGATTTGTTGAAAATGATAAATAATGAAATAAAAAAAATATTAGATGAACAACAATCAGAAATAATAAATGATAACAATAAATATTTATGTGTGTCAGCATGTCCAGGTGCAGGAAAAACATATACACTAATAAAAAAAATGGAAAATGAATTAGAAACATTAAAGGAATATCAGGGAATTATAGCTTGCTCTTTTACAAAAGCCGCCTCAAATGAAATAAAAAACAGATTAAATATAGTTGATAATAAATTAAACAATTGCTTTATAGGAACTATAGACTCATTAATAATGAATTTGATTATATTTCCATTTTTAAATAGATACTTATTTTATAGTGGGAAAATCACCAAAAGAGTAGCTATCAAATCAATTACAATTGAGAATAAAAAAGAAATAAATAATTATGTAAGAAATTATGATAAATATGATGGTGTCATGAGACAAGCAAATAATTATATTGAAGAATGGTATAACGATTTAAAAAATGGAATTTATAGAATATCATTTCCAGCATATATGTTAGCAAAAAAAATAGTTGAGTTTAATTTGTTTAACCAATATTTTTCAATAAGATTTCCAACAATTTATATAGATGAAGCACAAGACTTAAATTTCTTTCAGCACCAATTTTTAAAAGCATTAAAAGAAAAAACAAATATAAATATAGTACTTTTTGGAGATCCAAATCAATCAATATATCAATTTAGAGGGGCAAGGCCGGAATTTTTTAACGAATTATCAAAAAATGATTATAAAATAAAAAAAATAACCGTTAGCGTAAGATGCCACCCAAGTATTTTATATTATGCAAACAAAATATTTGACCCGAATACACCTATAACATTTAAAGAATCACATGTTAAAGTAATAAGCGAAATTAATTTAGATTTTTTAAAAAGTATTAATGGTGGAATTTACCTGTTGGTAGAATCAAATGCAACGGCGATTGAATTATATGAAAAATATAAAAACGATTTTGATATTTTATATTCAAAAAAATTAGATAATATGCCAAATGATTATGAAATAAATCAAGAAATTATAGATGAATTGATAAAGTATTATATTAATTATGATAACATAAATGATAAATATAAATATCCGGTAGATGAATTAATAAAAATTTTATCATTCACAAATAACAAAATAAGAAAGCAAGATCTAAATTTGAATAAATTAAGTTTGAATGAGTTTTTAATAAAAACTAAAAACATATTAAATATAGACATTTGTGAAAATACAATATCTATAATTCAAAATAAATTATTAGATGAAAAATATAAATATTATTATTATGTCTCAGACAAAAAAAATAAAATAATGACAATTCACACATCTAAAGGATTAGAAAGTAAAAATGTCATAATATATTTAGACAGTACATTTCAGTTAAAAGATGATTTTAAAAATAAGTTATTTGTTGGAATAACAAGAGCAAAAGATAATGTATATATATATTATACTGATTATTTTATAGGGAAAGATTATATTAATATGTTAGTTAATAAATAAAAGAAAGTGCTTAAAAATATAATTTATATGATATAATTAAATAAGAAATGAAGTTTATAGGAGGTTTAAATGATAATAAAGAATAATAAAGAATTAAAACAGAATGACTTTAAAAACGAAAAGGAATTACAAAGTTATTTTGAGAAACATTTACAAAAAATTCTTGGATATAAGTTTATAGAAACAGAATTTACAGTAGGTAATTTTAGAATAGATACCTTATCATATGATGAAGAAAGCAAATCTTTTAGAATTATAGAATATAAAAATGTTAAAAATCATAGTTTAGTAGATCAAGGTTATACATACTTAAAACTATTATTAGAAAGAAAAGCAGATTTTGTACTTAAATTTAATGAAAAGAATAATTCAAACTTAAAATTATCAGATATAGATTGGAGTCAATCAAGAATTATATTTGTTTCACCAATTTATACAAGTTATCAACTTAATGCTACTGATTTTAAAAACATTCCTGTAGATTTAATCAAAGTAACAAGATATGAAGAAGAAATTGTAGATATAGAATTTATAAAGAAGACAAGCAATGTAAAAGTAGAAGATGTAGAAATAGAATCAGAACAACAAGAGGTAAATAAAGAAATTAAAGTATATACCGAGGATGATCATTTGAATAAAGTATCTTTGTCGACAAAAAAACTTTATGAAATACTAAAAGAAAGAATATTAGAATTAGATGATATTGATGTAGAAGTAAAAAAAGTATATATCGCATTTAAAGGAAGAAGAAACATAGTTGATGTAGAATTTACTCAGAATAAATTGAGACTAGATATTAATATGAAAAAGGGAACATTGAACGATCCATTAGGAATAACAAGAGATATAACTAGTATTGGTCATTGGGGAAATGGCGATTATAGGGTAGAAATATCTAATGAAGACGACATTGATAATGTTATGCCTTTGATAAAGCAATCTTTAAAGGTTAATAAAAAATAAAAATAGTATTGAATCTGTTAGTTAAAGAAAGATGCTAGTACAGATCTATTTAATAGATTCTTTGTGCTGGTGTTTTTTAGAAGTAGGAGCGAATTAAAATATGAAGTCATGTTTAATATCTTTATTAATTGTAACAATTATATTTATATTTATTACACTATACATAATATTTAATGGTGAAAATAATAAAAATGAAAAATTAACTATATGTGGAATATTATGGGCGATGATATCTGTTTTTATTACACTTTTGCTCTCAATATTAAGCTATCAATCTGATGACATTGATATAATTTTTAAAGATGGTAGATCAATGAGTATTAAAAATGTTGACACTTTAATTTTAAATAAAGAAGGATTGAATTTAAGTAACAATACATATCCAGATTATTATTGGTATATAAATTTATGTAATGATGGAAATATGGCTTCAAAAAACATTAAAGTTAAAATTACATTTGATAATATTATTTTTGAAGAAAGTCCTGAATATTATAAAGTAACAGATGGCAGATATAGTATGGGCGGATATAAAAGTTTATTATATGATGTATCAGATATTATTTTGCCTGAAACATGTGTTCCTTTACACGCAATAGACTTTACTAAATCTTATATTGATAAAGATTTAAATAGTGATAAAATGACAATATATATTTACACAGAAAGCAATAAATCAATTAAAAAAGAATATTCAATAAACCTAAGAAAAATAGAAAACTAAATAGTTAATAGAAGATTAGACGAAAATTCAAAACATAAATAAATTTATCAGATTATAATAGAATTTAAAAATAAATAATGACAAAAAGTATGATATAATTAATACATAGGCAGTAGGAGGTATTAATTGTGAGTAACAAAAAAGAAAATGAAAGAGAAGAATTACATAAAACTATATGGAAAATAGCAAATGAATTAAGAGGATCTGTAGATGGTTGGGATTTTAAACAATATGTATTAGGATTATTGTTTTATAGATTTATTTCTGAAAATATAGAAAACTATGTTAATGATAATCAAAGAAAAGCAGGTTTAGAAAATTTTGAATATAGAAATATTAGTGATGAAGAAGCATTATTAGGTAAAACACAAATACTAGAAGAAAAAGGTTTCTTTATTTTACCAAGCGAACTATTTTGTAATGTAAGAAAAAATGCTGATAAAAATGAAAATTTAAATGTAGTAATATCTAATATATTTAATAATATTGAATCATCAGCTAGAGGAACAGCATCTGAGGATGATGTTAAAGGTTTATTTGATGACTTTACAATAGATAATAAATTAGGTAATACAGTAGATGAAAGAAATCAAAAATTAGTTAAACTATTAAATGCAATTGGAGATTTAAATTTTGGAGATTATGAAGAAAATAAAATAGATTTATTTGGTGATGCTTATGAATTTTTGATGACAATGTATGCATCATCAGCAGGCAAATCTGGAGGAGAATTCTTTACTCCACAAGAAGTTGGAGAATTGCTTGCAAGAATTGTTATAATGGATAAGACATCTGTTAATAAAGTTTATGATCCGGCTTGTGGTTCAGGTGGACTTTTATTAAAGTTTGCTAAAATACTAGGAAAAGAAAATGTTAGAGAAGGATTCTTTGGACAAGAAATTAATCTTACTACTTATAACTTAGCTAGAATAAATATGTTTTTACATAATATAAATTATAATAATTTTAATATAGCTAGAGGAGATACATTAACGCATCCAGAACATTGGGATGATGAACCATTTGATGCAATTGTATCTAATCCTCCATATTCAATTAAATGGGCAGGAAAAGAAAATCCAATCTTAATAAATGATGAAAGATTTTCTCCGGCTGGAGTATTAGCACCATCTTCTAAAGCAGACTTAGCTTTTACTATGCATATGCTATCATGGTTAAGTTCAAAAGGAACAGCAGCAATAGTTGAATTCCCTGGAGTCCTTTATAGAGGTGGAGCAGAACAAAAAATAAGAAAATATATGATTGATAATAACTTTGTTGATACAGTTATTCAATTACCATCAGATTTATTCTTTGGGACACCTATTGCTACATGTATATTAGTATTAAAGAAGAATAAAACTGATAATAATATCTTATTTGTTGATGCTAGTGAAGAATTTGTTAGAAATACAAATAAAAATAAATTATCTGATACAAACATAAGTAATATTATTAATTTATTAAAGAATAGAGTATCAGTAGAAAATAAAGCATATTTAGCAACTTACGATGAAATAAAAGAAAATGATTATAATATATCAGTAAATTCATATTTAAAAACAAATAATAATGAAGTAAAAATAGATATTGAAGAAGTAAATAGAAAATTAGCAGAAATAGTACCAAGGCAACAACAAATAAGAGAAGAACTAGAAGAGATAATTAGAGAATTGGAGTCTGATTATCATGAGTAAGATTAATGATTTAATAAAAGAATTGTGTCCTAATGGTGTTAAATATAAAAACTTAGATGCAATTTGTAAAATCAATAAAGGTAAACAATTGAACAAAGACACATTGCTAAATGAAGGAGAGTTTCCAGTTATTAATGGTGGAATTACACCTTCAGGTTACTGGAATAAATATAACTTTAATAGTAATTTAATTACAATAAGCCAAGGCGGTGCTTCAGCTGGATATATATCATATCAAACAACTAAGTTTTGGGCAGGTGCACATTGCTATATAGTAGAAAAATTCGATAATAATGTTAATTATAAATACTTATATCATTTTTTAAAATCAAAACAAAATGATTTGCAAAAATCACAAATTGGTGCTGGTATACCTAGTGTATCATTAAAAGATATTTATAAATTAAAAATTCCAGTACCCCCAACAGAAGTGCAAGAAGAAATAGTAAGAATTCTTGATAAATTTGGCGAGCTAGAAGCGGAGCTAGAAGCGGAGCTAGAAGCGGAGCTAGAAGCGAGAAAGAATCAATACGATTTTTGGCGTGAAAAAATAATTAATGAATCAATTGGATATTATGGAAAGCTTATAGAATTACTTGAAAGACCAATAACTGATGGACCACATACCACGCCAATATTTGTTGAAAAAGGAGTTCCATTTTTATCTGCAACTGCAATACATGAGGGAAAAGTACATTTAAAAGATGCACAAGGGTTTATAACAAAGGAATTTGATAATGAGTGTTCAAAAAAATATAAACCCCAAAAATATGATGTTTATATGGTTAAATCAGGATCCACAACTGGTAAAGTTGCTATTGTTGATACAGATGATGATTTTAATATTTGGTCACCTTTAGCGGCCATGAGAACAAACAACAAAATAACTTCAAGGTATCTTTATTATTTGTTACAAACAAGAAAAGTTCAAAAACAAGTTCAAAATCGTATGAGTCATGGTTCACAACCTAATCTAAGTATGAGAATATTAGAACAGTTTGATGTAAAAATACCAATTTTAACTGAGCAAGAAAGAATAGTTTCAATATTAGATAAGTTTGACTCAATAATCAACGATATGTCTGCTGGGCTTCCTGGAGAGATAGGACTTAGAAAAAAACAATATGAATATTATAGAAATAAATTATTGAGTTTTAAGGAAAATGTACAATGAGTAAATTACTTGATAGTAAATTGATTAATAAATTAAGAGAAATTGTGACAAATGAAGATTTATTTTGGAAAGATCCTGTTCAAAAAGGTAATTGGAATTTAATATGTGCTACCATGGACAGACTTGATTCATCTGTTTTATATATTAATGATCATGTTGAATATTCAGAAAAAGAAAATGATATCATTTTATTTATTGTTCATTGCAGTATAATTAAAGATGTCATTTATCAGGTATCGCATACATTAGGAATAGATTGTTCAAATAAAGAAAATATATTTTATAAATATGCAAAAGACTATAATTTAATTCAAAACGAAGAAGATTATAATAATTATGGTGATCGAAAAAATCATGCTGATGATAAATTTTATGAGTATTTGAGGTCATTAATATTTGCACATCCAATAGAAACTTCATTTGCTATACCAAGTAGATTACCAGGTGAAATTCAATATTCCCCATATATATTAAGTGATAGATTTGATTTTCATAATGATTATATTAATACAATTGGTGTAATGATCTATAGTAATAAGAGAGAGATGTTTCACATTTGTATTAAGTTTGATGACTTAAAAGAATATATTAGGCTTAAATTTGAAAAAATTAATGCTATAATCAATGCATTCCAAGAAATTATTAATAATAAAGAGAAAGAATGGTCCAGCAGAAAAGTAAATAGAAATCAAGACAACGATGCAATATTGCTTGAAGTGATTGACATTTTAAACGAAAGATATCTTGATGATTCAGATATAAAAAAACTATATGATTATTTGACTTGTAGTATATCTAATGAATCAAATATTGAAATAGTTAATGAGTTTAGAAAAAAAATAATTAAGGCAATTCCAATTATTTGTGATTGCATAGATAATATGAATTATGAAGAATTATATCAAATAACTAATCATTTACTTAATCCTTATATAAGAGAAGTATACCCCATGATGCATTATCAATTAGAAAAGATATATTCTTATTTAAATGATGATGGTTATGGAGACATTTATTGGGGATTAACACAAGCAGATCTTTTTTCTAAAGAGTTTGCTAAGGATTGGGTTAATATTAATATCGTTGGTATGAGTTTTATCGAGATAAAATTGCTTGTTACAATTGCTTGTTACTATCAAGCACAAAAGGAAGTGAAGTAAAAATGAATAATATTGGTTTAATAAGTGAAAGTGATAATTCAACAGTACTAGCTGAATATAAAGTACTTGATAAAGTAGAATCATCATATCAATCAGAATCACAGTTAGAAAATGAATTAATTAATACATTAATAGAGCAAGGATATGAAAGAGTTTATATTAATTATGAAGATGAGTTAATACTTAATTTAAGGAAACAATTAGAAAAATTAAATAATTATCATTTTACTGATGGTGAATGGGATTCTTTCTTTAGTAAAGTTATTGCTAATAAGAATGATTATATTATTGAAAAGACAAGATTAATACAAGAAGATTATAAACAAGAAATAACTTTAGATTCTGGAGAAAAAAGAAATATTTATTTAATAGATAAAAATAATATTCATAATAATAGTCTTCAAGTATTAAATCAATATGTTAATAATGATGGTAATTATGATAATAGATATGATATAACAATACTTGTAAATGGTCTACCTTTAGTTCATATTGAGTTAAAGAAAAGAGGAGTAGATTTAAGAGAAGCTTTTAATCAAATAGAAAGATATCAAAGAGATTCATTTTGGGCAGGATCAGGCTTATATAATTTTATTCAAATATTTGTTATTTCTAATGGTACTTTAACTAAATATTATTCTAATACTACAAGAGAGTTTCATATAAATAATCAAAAGAAAAAGAAATCTAATTCATTTGAATTTACATCTTATTGGGCAGATCAAAAAAATAATGGTATTACTGATTTAATAGATTTTGCTAAAACTTTTTTTACTAAACATACATTATTAAATATATTAACTAAGTATTGTGTATTTACTAGTGAAGAAGAATTACTTGTAATGAGACCATATCAAATAGTAGCTACTGAAAAGATATTAAATAGGATTGTCATTGCATATAATAATAAATTTTATGGAACTATTAAATCAGGTGGATATGTTTGGCATACAACAGGTTCAGGTAAAACTTTAACTTCATTTAAAACATCACAACTAGCAAGTAAATTAGATTTTATAGATAAAGTATTGTTTGTTGTAGATAGAAAAGATTTAGACTATCAAACAATGAAAGAATATGATAGATTTAAAGAAGGAGCAGCTAATTCTAACACTTCAACAAAAGTACTAGAAGAACAATTAAATGATCCTAATGCTAAAATAATAATTACAACTATTCAAAAGTTATCACAGTTCATTAAAAAGAATGAAAATAGTGAAGTATTTAATAAACATGTAGTATTTATATTTGATGAGTGCCATAGATCACAATTTGGAGATATGCATAAATCCATAGTAAAGAAATTCAAAAAATACTATTTATTTGGATTTACTGGTACACCAATATTTCCAGAAAATGCTAGAACAATTAAAGGTATATCAGAAACAACGGAACAAATCTTTGGAGAGCGATTACATACTTATACAATAGTTAATGCTATAGCAGATAAAAATGTATTACCATTTAGATATGAATATGTCGGTAGAGTAGATCTTCGTGATGATGTAAAAGATGAAAAAGTATACAACATAGATGAAGAAAAATTATTTGATAATCAAATACGTATAAGTCTTATTACAAATTATATAATAGAACATTTTAGTACAAAAACTAAAACAAGTGAAAGTTATGTTTATTCTACATTAGATAATGTAGTAGATGTTGCTAAAAAACAAAATATAGGAGAAATAAAATCTAAAAAGAATATTAATGGATTTAACTCTATACTTGCAGTATCAAGTATTAAGATGGCAAAAGAGTACTATACTGAATTTAAGAAGCAATTAGAATATAAAAACAGCAATTTAAAAGTAGCATTAATATATTCATATGGTGTTAATGGAGAAGATGGAGTAATAGATGAGAACTCTGAATCAACAGAAGCCTTAAGTACAGATGATAGAACATTCTTAGATAATGCTATTAAAGATTATAATAATATGTTTGGAACAAGTTATGATACTTCATCAGAAAAATTTCAAAATTATTATAAAGATGTATCTCTAAGAATGAAAAATAGAGAAATAGATATATTAATTGTTGCTAATATGTTCTTAACTGGTTTTGATGCTAAGACTTTAAATACATTATGGGTTGATAAAAATCTTAAATGGCATGGATTAATTCAAGCATTTTCAAGAACTAATAGAATTCTAAATAGTGTAAAGACATATGGTAATATAGTTTCCTTTAGAAATTTAGAGGATAGACTTAATGAAGCTTTAGCTAAGTTTGGTGATGAAAATGCACATGGAATAGTATTACTAAAACCATATAATGACTACTACTATGGATATGAAGAAGAAACTGGTAAATCATTTGAAGGATATAAATCGTTAGTAGAAAAACTAACCTCAAAATATGCACCTGGAGAATTAATGCAAAGTGAAAAGGAACAGAAAAAATTTATAAAATTATATGGTGCTATATTAAAAGTAACTAATATTTTATCTTCATTTGATGAATTTAAAGAACAAGAATTACTAAATGAAAGAGATAAACAAGATTACCATAGTATATATATTGAACTTTATAATGAATTTAGAAATAAAGCTAAACAAGAAAAAACAGATGTTACAGAAGATGTAGTATTTGAAATGGAATTAATTAAATCTATTGAAGTAAATATTGATTATATTTTAGAATTGGTTAAGAAATACCATGATTCTAACATGGAAGATAAAGAAATATTAGTAAGTATTCAAAAAGCAATTATGGCAAGCCCAGATCTAAGAAATAAAAAAGATTTAATTATGGCATTTATTGATTCATTAGATCAAGATTCTAATGTTTATGCTGATTTTGAATCATTTATGAATAGTAAGAAAAAAGAAGAATTAGATAAGATAATTACAGAAGAAAATCTTAATAAAGAAGAAACATATAACTTCATTCAGAAATCATTTGAACAGGGAAGAGTAGAAACTAATGGAACTGAAGTATCAACAATACTTCCTCCGATGAGTATGTTTACAAAAACAAATGATAGACAAGAAAAGAAAAATAAAGTTATAGATAAATTGTTAGAATTCTTTAATAAATTTTTTAGTATTTCTAATGATAGATTTTAATTTAAAAGGTGATTTAATTGAATAATATAATATGTGGAATATTAAAGGCAAGAAAAAAATTTTATTTTTCATTTAATACTGGTACTAAAATATTAACTATACAGCCATCAAAAATGAGTGAATTTCCAAGCTTTATTTCCCAAAATGATTTTGATGATTTTTCTCTATCGAAAGAAAGAATGAATATTAGTGGTGAAACAAATAGTAGAAACTATATTGAATTTATTGATGTTAAATTTTCAAGTATAGGTAGAGGTTGCTTTCAAGCATGGGTTCCAGCGTATATTATTGGAAAAGCAAATGCATTATCTTTTATTCCAAAGCCAACTTCAATTAAGCATATTTCATTTAAAGGTGAATGTATAGATAGATTTATGACTTCTAAGCAAACTGTTTCAGATGATTGTGATTATAGAAATAACAAATTACAAATAAATATAGATTATGGTAAAGATAAAATAAAAAAATTTAATTATAATAATTTAGAATTTAGTCTTGTTCCTGGATGGAATATGATAAGTGCTCAAAAAGATGTTAATTTACTTTTAACTATGCAGACAACATTAAACATCAAATCAAAGAAAAAAATGAATGTTAAAGCTATAATAGAACTATACAAAAAAGTTGAAAAACTTTTCTCATTTATTTGTTATAGACAGCATGTAAACTTTGATAGTATTATATTAACACAAATAGAACCAGTAATTTTTGATAAAGTACCAGAAGATACAGCTATTAATTTTGAATTACATGTATCTTCAGATGATAATAAATATGATTTACCAAATGTTGGTCAACATATGATTTTACGTGATTACTCTGTTAATAATATTCCTTCTTTAATAAAATGCTTGGAGGAAGATGAACATATGCTTTTATCTTTTCCAAATAATTCATTAAAAGCTAATATTATTGATAATAATAAATATATTAGTATTTCATCTGCTTTTGAATCTGAGTTTGATCTTTTATATCCTAATTTTAAAAGTAATAAAAATAAAAATTACAATACAGCAAAAATAAACACAATTAACTTTCTTTCTGAGCAAGCAACTAATAAACAGAATAACGCTCAAACTAGAAAATACTATAATGAATTTGTTAAATATATAGAAGATTTTGAAGGTAGATTAGAAGAACAAATATCATACATATTCCAAATATATTCATATATAGTAGAACCAGAAATAAATTATTTTAAAAGTGAATATCATGATATGAATTTTGATAAAGCATCTTTGTCTAAAGCCTTTGCTGATAAAAGAAACAACTTATCACATGGAGTTAAACTAGAAAAATTTAAAATATTAGAAATAGTATCATATTCTATAGTAAAAAAAATAAATTACGCTATGATTCTTGAACGTTCTGGATTTAATAAAGAGCAAATACACGAAATAATAAATCAAATATTTTAATTATAGTATAATTTTAATCAAATTTAGGGGGAAAAATATGTATAAAGATATAGAAAAAATATATAAAAAGAAAAGTCCATACAATATAATTATAAAAAAAACATTTTTAATATATATTGTGTTTATCTTAATTTCATTAATTTTCAACTTTTTCAATAAAGTAGTACCAATGATATTAGTCTTTGTTACAATGATTTTAATTTTAAAAAAAGTTAGTGAGAAGGTCTTGGATACAAAACTACATTTTAGTTTTGGAAAAAATAAAGCAAATGAAGAAACATTGTCAACAATTATTAAGAATGCCGATCAAAGTTTGTTTAAAAGGTATTCTGTAGAAAATAACCTTTACAATGAAAAATCATTAATATGTATTATTAACCATTATAGAAATTTGATAAAGCCTAAAATGGTTAGTGGAAATTTATTGGCAATATTGTCAATTATTATACCAACTATATTGTCATTTCTTACAAAAGATGGTTTTGATTTCAATAGCTTAACAAATGCCATACCTTACCTTGTAACTTTCACTATTATGATAATAATATTATATTTTTTATATAACCAATTTATTTCAATGAAGAATCTTTTAAAAGGAGAAGATGGAATGGTAGAAAGATTAGAAGAAATATTCAGCGAATTATATGTAGAATGTGTTGGCGAATCTAATATAGTGAATAAAGAAAAAGTTAAGAAGACAAATAAGAAGAAAACAAAAACATCAAAGAAATAATTATGAATTTTTAGGTACACTTTTAAGTACACAAATCTATAAATTTAAAAGTACACAAGCCCTTATAAAATAGGGGCTTTAATGTTTTATAAAATTAACCAAATTAGAATCAAGGTGCCACCTAAAGAGAACGAAAGACTCATCCATATCACAAAGATGCACTAAGTCTTTTTTTTCATACCTTACAAACTTGTAATATAAAATACATTAAAACAATGATATAATATAACTATAGAAAGAAGGAAATATAATATATGAAAAAGATAATG
>URUT01000033.1 GCA_900551105.1 uncultured Mycoplasmatota bacterium | reverse complement strand
TTAAATTTTTAAAGAATGAAAGAGGGGTGATGAACAGATGAAAAGCATTAAAGAACTACTTCAATTAATAATCATCTTAGTAGTCTTTCTAATTATTTTAAAACTAATTTAGCTTGAAATAAAAAGAAAAAGTCAAACCTTCCTGTGTGAGTTTGACTTTTTCAAATATAACCATTGGAGAAGTCTAACCATCAGGGGGTTAGTGCTCTTCCTTAATTTGATTATACTACATTATGTTTTTTTTATTCAAGTATTTTATGAATTTTTATTTGTAGTAGCATTTAATAATTGATTACTTATGTATTTTTCATATTGGCTTTTTAGTTCTGAATCTTCAATTTTCATGCCATAAGATTTACGAAGTTCAACTAAGGCATTGATTGATAATGCTTTATCATTTTCAATTTTTTCAGCACTTAATTTTGAAATAATTGTTTCTTTTGAATCTTCTAGAGAAGCTTTTTCTTTTTCACCAGTTTTTAAGATAATATGATATCCAAACTTTGTTTTAACTGGTTCTTTAGTATATTCGTTTAATTTTAATTGATAAGCAGCTTTTTCAAATTCTTCAACCATTGCACCTGTATTAAAGTATCCAAGGTCGCCACCTTTGCTAGCATTTGAACTATCATCTGAGTTTTCTTTAGCAAGTGTAGCAAAGTCTTCACCAGCATCTAATTTTTTGATTAATTCTTTAGCTTTGTTTAAAGCTTCTTCTTCAGCTTTCTTCTTTTCATCGTCTTTCATATCATCTTTAGTATTTGGACTAATTAAAATATGACTACATGAAATGTCTCCAACAATTTTATCTTTATAATAAGTTTCAATCTCTTTATCAGTGATGCTTTCTTTTGCATAATCTTTAACTGCTAAATCACGATAGTAACTTAATTTAAGCATTTCTTTAAATTCCTTGATTGTTGAAATACCATAATATTGATTTAAAGCTGATAGTAGAGTTTTCTCATCGTATTTACCATTATCGTCAACATAGTAAGTTTTGATTTTCTTAAATTGATCTTCAGCGCTTTTTTCAGCTTCACTTTCTTTATCGCTGTATTTTTCAGCAAAGATTTTACTGTCTACCATATCAATTAAACTAGTAAGCGCGTAGTTTACTTTAACCTTATTATATAAGTCTGTTGCACTAATTGCTAAATCCTCTTTTTCGAATGATACGACTGCATTATCGCCATCTTTCATTACTGGTACTTTACCACAGCCAGTAGCAAAGCCAATGATTACTAAAGCCATTAATATTTTTTTCTTCATATTTTCCTCCTAGTTACTTATTATAGCAACAATATATTTAAAATACAAGAACACAATTGTAAGTTTTCGCGTACAATAAAGTGAGTAATGAAAAGGAGGGAGAGTATGAACGGTTGTTGTGGAAATAATAACTATGGTATAAGTGGTGCTGCTTTTATCTTAGTATTATTTATCTTATTAGTAATTATTGTAGGAGCTGCTGTTATTTAAAGTAAAGGAGGAGCTTATGTGTAAGAATCAAGAAAACCAAGGACGTGCTAGTGAAGCTTTTATCGTATTAGTACTATTTATTTTACTAGCTATAATTCTTGGTGCAGTTTTAATATAATAAAGAGGCCTAGTCTCTTTTTTCTTGGACTTTTTTAAGATATTATAGTAAACTTATTATAGAATAGGTGATGAAAATGTTTGGTAAGATTAAATCAATAGTAAATAATTATGTTATTTTAGAAAATGTTAGTGATAAATTAGAAGTAAATTATTTAAATTACCATGTTGTGTTTCCTGAAAATAATAGGATGGTTGTAGGAGAAATAGTAGGAATTTCTGAAGATGAAATTAAAATATTTTTAGTTGGTGAAATTAGAAATGATGTTTTTACAGCGGGAGTAATTAAAAAGCCACATTTTAATGCGAAAGCAAGACTGGTTTATAAGAGTGAAGCAGAGCTATTTTTAGGTTGTCAGGATGTAAGTAATTCAGATTCTATATATATAGGAAAATCAAATACGTATGATGGATTTAATATTTGTGCTAATTTAAATGCTTTTTTTGCTAATCATTTTGCAATAATTGGAAATACTGGTTCGGGTAAATCTTGTGGAGTTGCTAGAATTTTACAAAATTTATTTTTTGATAGAGAAAGAGTACCAGTAAATGCTCATATAGTTTTATTTGATGTTTATGGTGAGTATAAACATGCTTTATCTGAGCTTAATAATCAGGCGGGTATGGGGTATAAGAATTTAACTAGTAAGTTAGATATGTCTGATGGGGAGATTATAAATATTCCAGCATATTTTTTGGAAGTAGATGATTTAGCTTTACTACTTTCAGCAACGTCTTCTTCACAGTTACCGATATTAGAGAAGACTTTAAAGTTAGTTTATATTTTTAAGAGTCAAGATGAGAAGATGATTTCTTATAAAAACGATATTATTGCTTCTTGTTTACTTGATATTTTAACTAGTGGTAAAAATAGTACACAGATTAGAGATCAAGTTTTGGCGATTCTTTCTAGGTATAATACTGATTCTTTAAATGCGAATACTGAGATAGTGCAGCCGGGTTATACAAGGACAATAAGACAGTGTTTAAATATTGATAATCAGGGTAAAATGAACGCAGTTCAGAATGTTACTGATTTTTTAGAGCAGTATCAAAAACTTGATTTAAGTAGTTTAGAGGTTACTAAAGATACCGTTTATGATTTAGATGATTTGTATTATGCTTTAGAGTTTGCTTTAATTAGTGAGGGAGTTTTAAAGAGTGATAAAGCTTATGATGATTATAATGTTTTAAAAGTAAGATTACAGCAAATAATTAATAGTGAGTATAAAAAGTTCTTTGATGTAACTGAAGAGAGAGTAAGTAAAGAGTATTACATTAGAAATTTATTTAATAATCATAATGGTAGGTATCAAGTTATTAATATGAATTTAAATTATATTGATGAAAGATTTGCGAAGACACTTACGAAAATATATACAAAGATGTTTTTTGATTTTGTGACGTCTTTAGAGTCTAGAGCTAGTTTTCCAATCCATGTTATTTTAGAAGAAGCCCATAGATATGTTCAAAATGATAGTGATATAAATATTTTGGGTTATAATATTTTTGATAGAATTACTAAAGAGGGTAGAAAGTATGGTATGATTTTAGGGCTTATTACCCAAAGACCTAGTGAGTTATCTAGTACAGCACTTTCTCAGTGTTCAAATTTTATAGCGTTTAGAATGTTTCATCCTGAAGATATTAGAATTATTAGTAATATTTCAAGTAATGTTAGTGAAGAGACAGTAGAAAAGATTAAAAATTTAGTGCCAGGGACGGCGATTACATTTGGGACAGCTTTTAAAATACCTTTAATAGCTAAATTGGATTTGCCTAATCCAATGCCTGAAAGTACGAGCGTAGATGTAAGCATGCGCTGGTTTAGTGAGTAGAACTGTGAATTAGTTCTATTTTTTTGCGCAAAAAAAATATCAGATTTTCTGATATTAAGCAGCTTTTTTTAATGTTCTTGCTTCTCTTGCTGTTAGTCTAACTTTAACTCCGTTAATTTTATAAGTTTGTAAATTTGGATTTTGTTTAGTTCTTGTTTTGTTTTCAGCATGAGATACTAGGTTTCCTGATAAAGGTTTTTTATTTGAAATCTTCTTTGCCATAATATTTTCCTCCCTTAATTACGAATTCTTTTAGATTTTATCATAAATAGAGGTGCGTGTCAAACGAAGATAGGTTTTAATAGTTATTTTATGTTAAATTTTACTTAAGGTTATGGACTTTTATTTAGTAATTTAATATAATTATGGCTAGGGTGAATGTATGAATGATTTAAAAATACCTAACCATTTGGGAATCATTATGGATGGTAATCGCAGATGGGCAAGAGAAAAAAATAAAAAGACTATCGAAGGCCATTTGGCTGGGGCTAATAGAATATTATCTTTAGCAAAGTATATTTTTAAAAGAGGAGTAAATTATTTAAGTATATATGCTTTTTCTACTGAAAATTTTAATAGAAGTGAAGAAGAAGTTAGTTATTTAATGAATTTAATTGTAAAGTTCTTTAATGAAAGAGCTGATGAATTAAATGAAAATAATATTAAGATAATTGTTTCTGGTAAAAGAGATCATTTCAGTAGTAAGGTTTTAAAGTGTATTGATGATGTTTGTAAGATGACAGAAAATAATACAGGTGGAGTACTTAATGTTTGTTTAAATTATGGTGGTAGAGCAGAAATAATTGATGCGATAAAGAAGATAAGAGAAACTGATGAAGAGGTAACAGAAGAAAACTTTGGAAAGTTCTTGTATCAAGATTTGCCTGATTTAGATTTTGTTATTAGAACAAGTGGAGAAGAGCGAATTTCTAATTTTATGTTATGGCAAATCAGTTATGCAGAATTTTATTTTCCGAGTGTTTATTTTCCGGACTTTGATGAAGAAGAGTTTGAAAAAGCTTTACTTGTATATAATAAAAGAGATAGAAGGTTTGGTGGTAAGTAGATGAAAAAGAGAGTAATTAGTGCAGCAATTATGATTGCAATTATAGTGCCGTTAGTTATTATTGGAAAAGTTCCTTTTATAATTTTAGTTGGTTTAGTTGCAGTGCTTGCTTATAAAGAACTTAGTGATTTATATAATTTTCCTTTAGTAGTAAAATTACTTGGGGCAATTGGGTTACTTAGCTTAGTTTATAATAATTTTGATGCTAATAATATTCATTTAGGACTTAATTATAGTGTTATTAATATTTTATTACTTTTAACGCTTACACCAATCGTAGTTTATCAAGTGAAGAATAAATATAGTACTGAGGATGCTTTTAAATATTTTGGTTTTATTGTTCTTTTAGGAATTGGGTTAAATTATTTTATTTTAATAAGAAATTATGATATTAAATATTTTTGGTTGATGGTGCTTACACCAATTATTACTGATACATTTGCTTATGTAGGTGGAAGTTTAATTGGAAAGCATAAGGTAACTAAGCTTAGTCCAAATAAGTCTTGGGAAGGCTATATAGTAGGTTCTTTAATGGGAACGTTTATGATGAGTATGTATTATACTACTTTTATTTCTAGTAATGTGAATATAATGATGCTAATATTAATAATATTTTTAATGACAGTGGTTGGACAAGTTGGAGATTTATTTTTTAGTGCTATTAAAAGAGAACATGGAATTAAGGATTTCAGTAATTTAATTCCAGGACATGGTGGGGTAATGGATAGGCTTGATAGTTTAATATTTGTTTCATTAGTATTTATGATATTTATTGATAAATTATAGGAGGATGAAAGATGATTGTTACAATTTTAGTTTTAATATTAATTTTAGGTGTACTTGTATTTGTTCATGAGCTTGGACATTTTATTGCAGCAAAAATGGTTGGTGTATATGTTCATGAGTTTGCGATTGGGATGGGGCCTAAGTTATTTTCTTTTAAGAGAAAGAATAAGAATGATCCAACTGTGTATTCAGTTAGATTATTACCAATTGGTGGCTTTTGCGCAATGGCAGGTGAAAACGAAGAAGATGCTACGGATTTAAAATTACGTAAAGACCAGTATATGTGCAATAGAAGTAAGTTTGAAAGATTTTTAATTTTAGCTGCTGGCGTTACTAATAATATTATTTTAGCGATTATTATATTGTTTTTTCAAGCTCTTATTTGGGGAACAACTGAACAAAGAAGTATAGTTGGTAATGCTCCAGAAGGATATCCTATTAGTGAAGCAGGTATTGAAGTAGGAGATAGAGTACTCGCGGTTAATGGACATAAAGTAAATACTTGGGATAAACTTACAATAATTCTTAATTTAAAACATGATAAAGATACTTATGAATTTGAAGTAAAGAAAAAAGATGGGGAAATTAAGAAATATACTGTTACTCCTAAAAAGGAAGTAAATGAAGATGGTAGTGAGGTTACTGTATTTGGTATTGGTGCTGATAGTACTTTACATAAGGGATTTGGTAATGCGGTAAAGTATGCATTTACTAAACTTGGTTCTATAGTTTCTAGTATGTGGATTATACTTGGTTCATTATTTACCGGTAAACTTGCTTTAAATAATTTAGCGGGTCCAATTGGTATGTATAGTGTTGTTGGTGAGACAATGAAATACGGATTAGTAAATATACTATATTTGATGGCTTATTTCAGTGTTAATTTAGCTGTTATTAATGCGCTTCCATTTCCAGCATTTGATGGAGGAAGGATATTCTTTGTGTTAATTGAAGCAATTAGAGGTAAGAAGATTGATCAAAAAGTAGAGGGAATTATTCATACAATTGGATTTGCACTTTTAATGCTTTTAATGATTTATATTACTATTCAAGATATAATTAGACTAGTAAAGTAAAAATGTGAGAGATTTCTTGCATTTTTTTTGGATGTTTGCTATATTATTATTGTAGAGTAAAAGGGTGATTGAAAAAATGGATAAATTAAATGCATTATTGGATAAGTTATATGCTAATCAAGAATCAATGATATATTTTTATGGAATACTTGGTGGTATAGCACTGTTATTAATTATTTTAATAATTATAACTAGTTTTAAAATTAAGAAAGCAAAGAAAAATGAGGTTAGTGTAAATGAAATAAAGGAAGCAGATGTGGGAATTAGCACGATAGAACCTGTTATGTCGACAATTACTAGTGAACCAGTGAAAGATGAGATTTCAAAAGAGGCTATTTCTGAGCCGGTGGTTAAAGAAAGTGAAACTGTACCAGAACCTAGTCAAAACAAGCCTGTTGCAGAAGAAAATTTGAATAATGAACCTTCTATAAGTGAAGTTGTAAGTACACCGAGTAAAGATGATTATGTTAGTGATGAAAGTGTTAACGATGTTAAGCCAGCTAATGAAAGTCATTTAGAAGAAGAATTTATTAAAGAGCCAATTAATGCTCAACAAACAAATGAGAATGTGATTAGTTCTGCTGAGGAGGAGGTTCCTGAAATTGAAATGCCAAAACCTGCGGAAACTAAAGAACCTATTTTAGAAGAGAGTCCGGTTATTAAAGAAAATAAACCTGATGATAGAGCAAAAACCATTAGTGAACTTTTAAATAGTAATGAAGAACCTAATGTTATAAAAGATGCTACAGATGAATTTGGTACGAAGCCAACAGCTAATGATTTAAGTGATTTAAAAGCTAGATTAGATAGTATGAGAAGAAAATAAGACAATTTGGTTTGTCTTTTTTTATTTGTTTTGTTATAATTTAGTAGGTGATAGCAAGATGAATAAATACGATGAAAGTTCAATAACTATTTTAGAGGGGTTAGAAGCTGTTAGAAAAAGACCAGGTATGTACATTGGTAGTACTGATAAGAGAGGTTTACATCATTTAGCTTGGGAAATCATTGATAATAGTGTAGATGAAATTATTAATGGTTTTGGTAATAAAATAACTGTTAAAATAAATAAAGATAATAGTTTAACTGTTGCTGATAATGGTCGTGGGGTGCCAACAGGAATGCATAAGAGTGGTAAGAGTACTCCTGAGGTTATTTATACTATTTTGCATGCAGGTGGTAAGTTTGAGACTAATGGGTATAAAGTTTCTGGTGGGTTACACGGAGTAGGTGCAAGTGTTGTTAATGCTTTATCTGAATGGATGGAAGTAACTATTTTAAGAGATGGAGCAATTCATCAGATCAGGTTTAAAGATGGTGGTAAGGTAGATATACCACTTCATAAGATTGGAACTACTAATAAAACCGGGACAATTGTTACTTTTATGCCTAATAGAGAAATTTTTAAGAATTTAAATTTTAGTTATACAACTATTTGTGAAAGAATGCAGGAAAGTGCTTTTTTGCTTAAGAGTTTAACTTGTGAGATAGAAGATGTTTTAGATGATAAGAAAGTTAGTTATCATTATGATAATGGAATTACATCTTTTGTTGATTATATAAATGAGGGCAAGAGGGTTTTACATAAGGTAGTTCCTATTCATGGAAATAGGGGCGGTATGGAAGTTGATATTGCCCTTCAGTATACTGATGAGTATAGTGAGAATATAGTTTCTTTTGTTAATAATGTTAAAACTGGTGATGGTGGTACTCATGAAGTGGGTTTTAAAACAGCTATAACTAAAGTTTTTAATGATTATGCGAGAAGTAATAGTTTATTAAAAGCTAAGGATAGTAATTTTGATGGTAGTGATGTTAGAGAGGGTTTAACTGCGGTTATTAATATGAAAATACCTGAGGATTTACTTCAGTTTGAAGGACAAACTAAGGGTAAGTTAGGAACTCCTGAAGCAAGAAGCATAGTTGAAGCTACTGTGTATGATGCTTTAAAGTATTTCTTAGAAGAAAATAGGGAGAGCGCTGTTGCAATATTAGATAAGATGCTTAAGAGTAAGACTGCTAGAGAAGCTGCTAGAAAAGCAAGAGAAGATGTTCGTTCTGGTAAAAGTAAGAAGAATGAAGCTCGTTCTTTAAGTGGTAAATTAACGCCTGCACAGGCGAGAAATCCAAAGATTAATGAATTATTTATTGTTGAGGGTAATTCAGCTGGTGGTACTGCTAAAAAGAGCCGTGATAGAAAGTTTCAAGCGATTTTGCCACTAAGAGGTAAAATTATTAATACTGAAAAAGCTACTAGTGCTGATATCTTTAAAAATGAAGAAATTAATACAATGATTCACTGTATTGGTGCTGGTTATGGTAGTGATTTTGATATTAAGGATATTAATTATGATAAAGTTATTATTATGACCGATGCCGATGATGATGGGGCCCATATTCAGTGTTTACTTTTAACTTTCTTTTACCGTTTTATGAAACCACTTGTAGAAGAGGGACATTTATATATAGCGATGCCTCCGTTATACAAAGTTGATTTTGGAAAGAAACATGTTTATTGTTGGACTAATGATGAACTTAAAGATATTACTAAGGGTAAAGAAAATTATAAAGTTCAAAGATATAAAGGATTGGGTGAGATGAATCCTGAGCCATTATGGGAAACTACTATGGATCCTGAAAGAAGAAATTTGATTAAAGTAAGTATTAATGATGCGGTGCTTGCAGAAAAAAGAGTTAGTGTTTTAATGGGGGATGTTGTAGAACCTAGAAAAGAATGGATAAATGAGAATGTAGAGTTTTCTCTTGAAGATGATTACAAGATATAATAAAAACGATAAGTGTGATTATCGTTTTTATATTTCACGCATTTTATCAGCGTTTTTATAAGGATTTTTTTTGTCTATTTTATCTACGAATAGGATGCCATTAAGATGGTCTATTTCGTGCTGGAAAGCTACTGCCATATCTTCTCTAACTCTTAAGGTAAATAAATCACCTTTTTCGTCATAGGCTTCAACTGTAAGTCTAGCGTTTCTTGGAACAATACCTTCTACTTCACGGTTAACACTTAAACAGCCTTCGCCTTCGCCAACGTAGATTAGTTCTTCGCTTTTACTTACAATTACTGGATTAATTACAATGTGACGATTAAATTTGTTGTTACCTAAGTCTTCCGAAATAACAAAGATACGCTTTAGAATACCCAACTGAACAAAAGATAGGCCCATACCTGGTCGTAAGTCATATTTTTCACTGTACTTATCTATTTGACTCATTTCAAGATAGTCTAGTGCGTCATTAATAATTTGTTTAGTTTCTTCATCAAGTGGGAAGGTTACTTCCTTAGATTTTTGATGCAAGACTTTGTTTGATTCATCTAATATTTTAATATTTGGTAATTTTGAATACTTCATAAGATTCACCCCTTAACTAGACTAGTTTAACAAATATTAGAAGAAAAATAAAGAAAAAGTTATATTTTGATTTTTTGACCTAGGTGATATTTCTTACTTTGACCGTTTGGAAGTTCAAGAGTATGCGTTGATTTTCTTAAAATTATAATTTTATTTTTAGGAACATTTGAAATAATCTCAGTAATAATATTTTCTTTATTTAGACCAATAATATCTATTTTTTCTTTCATAAAGTAGGTGTGTATTTTGTTAACGTTTGGAAAATAGATGCCATGTTTAATATTTTTTTGTCCCATAAAACCAATAAGTTTTTGTTTAAAAGTTTTTGCTATAATTATTTTCATAGTTTACCTCTTAATTATTATATATTTAATTGACAAAAAATGCAAAACATAATATTATTATATTAGGTGAGTCCTAGATGAGGAAGAATAGTAATCGTGGTCAAGCCTTAGTTGAATATGTTTTAATTATAAGTTTGATTACTGTATTAGCCGTAGTTCTTGTTAAATATCTAGGTGGTTATTTAAAAGATGCTATTACTAAGGCTTCTTGTCCTTTAGTAGGTGAGGAATATGTTCCTGGAGAAAAAAGAGGAGAAGGAAAGTGTGTTTCTAGTAGTAGTGATAATCTTTGGGATTAACCTCATGGGTATGAAGCCAGCAATTTTTAATTGTTAGTCCTAGGATTTTTTTGCGCTTTTTTTTGCTTTTTTATTGACTATTTTTGGCATTTTGTGGTACTATATAGGTCCAAGTGGATACTATGTAAAGTGTCAAATTTGACAAAATGCCCTTTTTATGCTATAATTTAGGTGTAATTAAGGGTGATGGGGGTTTTATTTATGAAAGGATTTATTTTAGATTATATTAACGAAAATGAGTATAAGAAGTTAGAAAGAGCATTAAAGAAATATAATATGCTTGCTTTTAAGAAACTTAACTTTACTTACTATCCAGCACTTAGAAATGGGGATTTTGTTGGAGAACTTGTTTCTAAGAATAAAAAAGCTGGTACAAAAACATATGAATTAAAATTGCCAAGTGATCATATGTTTAGTCAAGTGCATGGTGATATTAAATTACATTATATTGTTTATGAAAAAGAAGGCGTAGTTATGCTTGATACATTAACACCATCTGATATATTACTTGAAGGACATATGGCTGAGCTTACTACTTATAAAGGCGTTATGATTAGTAAAAATAATGCTGAAAAAGATATGTTTAAAATTGATTTGCTTAATATGTTACAAAACAAGTAATCATACTTGTTTTTTTAAACCAATGGAGGGTAGAAATGTTTAAATTATTTAGAAAGAATGATGCTAGAAAAATAATTATTCCAAGTGATTATGGAGATACTAAAAGAGTGTATACTTTTGATAGAGAAAATCTTAAAGGATATTTTCCTATTGTTATGGATATGATACAAGCTTTAAAGACTAAATATCCTAATACAGATACTAGTATATTTGAAGAAAGAGTAAAAAGTCTTACTTTTTATGATATGACTTTCATTAGAAAAATTGCTGATAAAATATTACCACAGGGAGTGTTACGTTCTAATTATAATGTAGTTAATAATGAGATAAAAGTTTATGATAATGCAGATTTTTTAAGTGTTTATAAACTCTTATTAACTTGTGCTTCTTTTAGAAGAGATGAAGCTGGGGCTTATAGTGGACTTACTTTCTTTGAGAATAAGGGTAAGATTCATAATGTAGCAATAGGTGATGGTTATAGAGCTTTATTATGTGAAAAAATATTTGATAAACGTAGTGATAGTTATGCTAAACTTATTTCAGAATGTGCTGAGTATTTAATTGGTGAAGAAGAAATGATGAATTTGTTCTTTAAAGCTGATTTTAAAAATTTTGTTTTAAAAATGGAAGAGTTTGATCCATCTTTTGTTAATGCGATGGGCGCTATTGATGAATTAAATGAAAGCTTTGCAATTAATAAAATGCTTGTTAGTGAAAGCGAAGTAAGGGCAGTAAATAGTTATTTTAAAGAATTAATTAGTAAGAAAAGTGCTAGTGGTAATGATGATGATAAAGCTAAAGCTAGTGAGTTAATTAGTAGATTAGATGGCTATTTAGAGAGTGTTAAAGATATTAACAAGATGAAAGAATTTAAATTAATGCAATAAAAAAGTTCAATTTGTGTGTTGAACTTTTTTTAATTTTCATCTTTTTCATTTAGTAGTTTTAATATTTTATTTTGAGTTGCAATTATTTTTTGCATTTCATTATGTAGTTCTTCTAAGATTAACTCACTTTTTAAGTCAGTTTTATAATCGTTTGAACTACGCATACGGTCTTTTTTTGCCTCTCTATTTTGGCTCATCATAATGATTGGCGCTTGCAAGGCGGCAATACAAGATAATATCAAGTTTAATAAAATAAATGGGTATGGGTCTTGATCTTCTAATATATACAAATTTAGTAAGATCCATAAGGTTAAGAAGATTATCATACCAATTATAAATTTCCAACTACCAGCAACTTCTGTTATTTTATCTGCTAGTATATCACCAAAAGAACGACTTTCATCGCTTTGTTTATCAACATCTACAGCGATAGGCTCATCAATTAACATATTGATAAGTTCTTCTTCATCTAATGCATTTAATTCTTTTTTTAGAAGCATTTGAACTATTTCTTTTTTAGTTTTTTTATTTTCCATATTTTTTTATCACCTTAACTGAATTATATTATGATTAGAAATTTTTATCAAGGCTATTTAACAAAAATATTTCTTGCATTATCAGTGATTATATATTAAAATTATATTGTATATTGAGGTTTGATAATTATGAAAAAAAGAACCATTTTTTTGATATTTATAATAGGATTGTTTTTAATTTTAAATACGAATGTATTTGCAGATGATGCAACTGCTGAGACTTGTAGAGGGTTACTTGGGGATAAAGTAATGAATGATTTGGAAATGATTTTAAAATATGTTAGAATTTTTGGACCAATTATTGTTGTGGTTTATACAACTTATGATTATATTTCAGCAATAACTAATAAGGATGCTGATGAGTATAAAAAAGTTAATCAGAAACTTATTACAAGATTAATACTTGTAGCGGCGTTGTTCTTTTTACCGATTTTATTAAATCTGTTGTTATCATTTATTAATGAGGCCTATACAACTTGTATAAATTAGGAGGGATAAGCGATGGGATATTGGATTAGTGATGCTTTTTATGGTATCCTTCTTACTTTAGATTATATTGTTTATATATGTATAAATTTTAGTTATCAGTTATTTGAGGTAGTAAGTAAAGTTGAAATATTTAGTAATGATGAACTTGCTTTAATAACTAGAAGAGTTTATATGATTTTGGGAATAGTTATGCTATTCGTTTTTGCGTATAATATTATTTTAGCAATTTTAAATCCGGATACTGTTAATGGAAAAGATGATAAATCCTTTAAGGGAATGATTAAGAATCTAGTTATTTCGGTAGTTTTACTAATTACTTTTCCTTTAATTTGTAGGTATTTACAAATTTTTCAAAATCATATTGTTGAGGATAATACTTTAGGTAAAATTATTACGGGGTCTACTGTTGGTTCGGATTATACTAAAAAATCTGCTTTAGAGGTGCCTGTGACAATCTTTACAGCGTTTTATCATCCACTTAGTGAAAATGGAGAAGTTGTAACAATGTTTGAATGTCAGCATCAAGGAGAATCTAGTTATGTAAATGATGCGGGAAAAACGATTGAGCTTACTAATATTGGTACTGCTGAACTTTGCGATAGATATGTAGAACTTGCGGAAAAAGCGGCAACGGGAAATATTTTTGATTTAAGTAAGTTTATGCAAGATAAAGAATTGAAACATGGCATACCAGACGGTAAAATGGAGTATTTATGGTTAGTTAGTACTATAGCTGGTGGTTTGGCAGCTTATATGTTCTTATCTTTCTCTCTTGATTTAGGGGTAAGAGCAGCAAAACTAGCTGTATTAAAGTTAATTGCGCCGGTACCTATTTTTGTTAAGGTTTTTCCAAAACAAAAAAGTATGTATGATAAATGGCAAGGTGAGTTTATCAAAACTTATTTGCAGGTTTTTGAAAGAATCATAGTAATTTATTTTGCAATAGAGGTTATTAGTTTTATTCCTAAAATAGATTGGACAGCTGGTGGTGGTGGATGGTTTATTAACTGTATTGCTTCCGTTGTAATAATTTTGGGTATTTTAAAATTTGCTAAGGAAGCTCCAAAATTATTAGAAGATTTATTTGGTACTAAAATACCAGAGCTTTCAATTAAAAAGAAACTTGGAGAAAATGAATACGCTATGCGTGCTGCATCTACTATAGGAGCTGCAGGGCTTACTGCTGTGGGAAATGGAATAAATGCGTTTAAAAATGGCAAAAAGTTTGGAGATATTCTTAAAACTGGTTTTGGAGGTTTAGTTGGTGGTGGAAGACAAGGTTGGATTCAAAGTAGAGGCCTTAATGATATTACTAAATTAAAAGGCACTATCACTGGAGCGAGGGCTACCGCTGATGAACATAGAGATGATAGAGAAGCTCATAGTAGAATGCTTCAAAATAATTGGAAAGAGGCATTTGCGGACAGCGACGATGGAATTGAAATGAAAAATAATTTAGCTGCTCAAATGCGTCGCGATAATCCTAATGTTACAAAAGAAGAGATTGATGCTACATTTGATAAAATATTGCTTGAATATGCAGCTAAGAATCATGTCGGTAACTTAAAAGATAGAACAAAGGATAATATTACTAGTATGGCGGAAGCGTTTGGAAAATATGTTGCTGGTGGTGGTACATCTATTTATCAAAGATCTGTTGATAATC
>URUT01000032.1 GCA_900551105.1 uncultured Mycoplasmatota bacterium | reverse complement strand
CATATAACCATTAGTACTTGTGGAATCATCCCTAAAATCAAAGAGTTTATGACTTTACCATTACAAGTCAATCTTGCAATCAGCTTACATGCACCAAATAACGAACTTAGAAAACAAATAATGCCTATAAGTAATGCCTATCCACTTGACGATTTAGTTAACGTTTTAAAGGAATATATTGCAAAAACTAATAGACGAGTAACCATAGAGTATGTTATGCTTAATAATGTAAATGATAGTAATAAAAATGCATTAGAACTAGCACACCTTCTTAAAGGAATGAATGTTTATGTTAATCTAATTCCATATAATGAAACTAGTCATTTAGAATTTAAAAGAAGTGATAATATAAATAATTTTTATGATACATTAAAAAAATGTGGAATAAATGTAACTGTTAGAAGAGAATTTGGTGGAAACATAGACGCAGCATGTGGACAATTAAGAGCAAAAGAGGTGAAGTAGATGAAATCATTTTATTTAACAGACACAGGAAAAGTAAGAAGTCACAATGAAGACTCTGTAACAATTGTAAAAAACGCTAGTGGTGAGCATCTAATGATTGTCGCTGATGGCATGGGTGGACACCGTGCCGGTGAAGTTGCTTCCTCAATGGTCGTAACTCATATTGGCTCTCGCTTTAGTGAGCTATCAAGCATTGGCTCAAAATTAGATGCTGCAGCTTGGTTAAATGAAAACATTAACGAAATAAATACTAGTATTATTAAATACGCAGAAGAAAACCCTGACTCAATGGGGCTTGGAACAACCGTTGTTATGGCACTTTTAACAAAAGACTTTCTAATCTTTGGTAACATCGGTGACTCAAGTGGTTTTGTCCTAAAAAATAATAAACTTCATAAAATCACGAAGGATCACACTCTAGTTAATCTTTTAGTAGAAAGCGGTGAGTTATCAGCAGCTGAAGCTGAAAATCATCCAAAGAAAAATGTCCTTATGCGTGCTTTAGGGGCCGCAGACAAACAAGACCTAGACATCTTTGACGTCGATCCAAACGTCGACGCTGTCTTGCTATGTAGCGATGGCCTTACTAACATGCTAACAAAAGACCAAATAGAAAAAGTATTAATAGATCCAGAACTAAATGAAGAAACCAAACTAATCAAACTAATTAAAAAATGTAACGTAAGAGGGGGAACAGATAATATATCAATAGCGTATCTTGTTAAAGAAGGTGGTATAGAATGATACAAAAGGGGCAAAAAATAAATGACCGTTACCAAATAATTAAATCCATTGGTGAAGGTGGAATGGCTAACGTATACTTAGCGTTTGATACAATTTTAGAAAGAAATGTTGCAGTAAAAGTATTAAGAGGAGACCTTGCAAACGACGAAAAATTTGTAAGACGTTTTCAAAGAGAAGCTCTAAGTGCAAGCTCACTATCTCATCCAAATATCGTTGAAGTATATGATGTTGGTGAAGATAATGGAATTTACTACATCGTAATGGAATATATTGAAGGTAAACATCTTAAACAGCTTCTAAAAAGAAGAGGTAAACTAACAACTGAAGAAGCCGTAGATATCATGCTTCAAGTAACTGATGGAATGGCTTGTGCTCATGACTCTTACATTATTCATAGAGATATTAAACCACAAAATATTATGATTTTAGAAAATGGTTTAGTAAAAATAACTGACTTTGGTATTGCAATGGCTTTAAATAGTACCCAGCTTACTCAAACAAATAGTGTTATGGGTAGTGTTCACTATCTGCCACCAGAACAAGCATCCGGAAAGGGCTCAACCATCCAAAGTGATGTATATTCGATGGGAATTTTATTTTACGAACTACTTACTGGTACTCTTCCATATAAAGGAGATAATGCCGTAGAAATAGCACTTAAACACTTAAAAGACCCACTACCAAGCATTAGAGAAGAACTACCAAATATACCGGTGCCGGTAGAGAATATCATCTTAAAAGCCTGTGCTAAAAATCCTAAGAATAGATATGCTGATGCCAGAGAAATGCACGAAGACTTAAAAACTTGCTTAGATAAATCAAGAGCAAATGAACCAAAATATGTATATAACTATCCTGAATACGACGAAAAAGAAAAGAAAGAAAAAGTTATAAGTAAATCTTTACCTGAAGAAAAAACTGTAAAGAAAGAAGTTGTTGATGTGAAAAAAATAACTGAAAAAGAAATTGATTCTCACAAAAAAGAAAATAAAACTCTAGTAGTCCTAGCATTTATATTTGCCGCTCTAGTAGTTATAACAACCTCTGTAGTCTTATTAATTCCTAAACTTACATCATCAAAAGATTTAGTAGTACCTGACGTATCAAATATGACCGTAGATGAAGCAATCGACGAACTAACAAAACTAGGACTAAGAATTAGTGCTGAAAACAAAACAACAACAAGTGAAACCATAGAAAAAGGTAAGATAGTTAAAACTAGTCCAAACAAGGGAAGAACTGTCAAAAAAGGTTCAGAGGTAGTATTATATGAATCAATAGGTAGTGGTACAATTACTTTAGAAGATTATACAGGTAAAAACTATATTGAAACTAAAACAATCTTAGAACAAGTTCATAAACTATTTGTTATTCAAAAAACTGAAGAAGTAAAAAATGGTGAAAACTATGAAAAGGATGAAATTATTCGCCAAGAGCCAGCCGCTGGCACTGAGGTAAAAGAAGGCGATACTATAACGCTGTATGTCCCTGATGTTACAGATGTTTATCCAGACTTTACTAACGGAAGCTATAGTCTAAAAGATATTGAAGCTTTCTGTAAAAAATATAAACTAGAATTACAAGTAGAATACAAATCAACTGATGAATATGAACAAGGAGCAATTATCAGCCAAACAAGACTTGCTGGTTCATCAATAATTAGTAATATGACTTTAAAAATAATTATTGCTGAAGCACCTGACCCAGATGCTGTGGATGAGTAATATGGAAGGAACAATAGTTAAAATAATTAGTAACCTAGTTACAGTAGAAGCAAATGGCAACCTATATGATTGTAAACCAAGAGGTAAATTCTATCATGAAAAAATATCCCCAATCGTTGGGGATATTGTAGAGATAGACCCTGAAAATAAATATATTCTTAAAATTAAGCCTAGAAAAAATGAACTTGCTAGGCCTCTAATTAGTAACGTTGATAGCTGCATCATCGTAACAAGTGTAAAAAAACCAGATCTTTCACTTAACTTACTAGATAAAATGCTAGCAAATGTTATCTATGAAAAAATAGAACCAATAATTTGCTTTACTAAAACGGATCTTTTATCATTTAAAGAAAAAAGAGAACTAAAGAAAATAATGAAATACTACGAAAAAATTGGTATAAAAGTAACAACCAATAAAAAACTATCAAGGCTAACTAAAATGATAGCACATAAAATTGTCGTTCTAACTGGGCAAACCGGAGCAGGTAAAAGTACACTACTTAACAAACTAAATCCTAATTTAAACCTAGAAACAAATGAAATAAGTAAAGCCTTAGGTAGAGGAAAACATACAACAAGACATGTAGAACTATTTAAATATAAAACCTCACTAATTGCTGATACTCCAGGATTTAGTGCTCTAGAACTAAATAAAATACCTAAAAAAGAACTAAAAAATACTTTTATAGAGTTTAACTTAAACTGTGAGTACAAAGACTGTAATCATCAAAACGAGAAAAACTGTGAGGTAAAGAAAATGGTTAACTCAGGTAAAATCTTAAAATCAAGATATGAAAATTATTTAAAATTTATGGGGGAATTATGAAAATAGCAGTTTCTTTTATTAAAAGTAAATATGACGATATCACAACAATTCAAAAAATAGATGAAACAAGTGCTGACTACTTACATGTAGATATCATGGATGGAAAATTTGCTGGTCAAAAAAATTACAGTGTGGAAGACATCATAAACCTAGCAAAACATACAAGTAAGCTCTTAGATATTCATTTAATGGTCCTAAATCCTGAAAGTTATATTGAAGGCCTAGTTCAATTAAATGTTAAATGTATCACATTCCATGTAGAAGCAACCGATAAAGTAAATGAAATTATTGATCTAATTCATTCTTATGGAATCAAAGCGGGTATCAGTCTTAATCCTGAAACAAGCGTAGAAAAAATAAAACCATATTTAGATAGAATAGATGAAGTTCTAATAATGACTGTCCATCCAGGAAAAGGTGGTCAAACATTTATAGAAGAAATGACCAAGAAAATAGACAAACTAAATAACCTTGGTGATTACATTCTAGCTGTAGATGGTGGAATCAATGCTGAAACAATCAAATTAGTAAAAAAAGCTGATATGGCTGTCAGTGGCTCATTCATCTGTGAATCTAACGACTATGAAAAAAGCATAGAAATATTAAGAGGTTAGGCCTCTTTTTTCGTTACTAATGGATATAAAATAAATAAAGCTAATAAATACTTCATAAAATATTTTAACGACACCTTAGAGCAAGCTTATGATGCCCCCAAAGGATACTATTTACTAGGAAAACCATCCGAAATATTTATGTATTTTAATAACTACGAATTCCTAATAAATACTATCCCGTCAATTGACTATTACATACTTAAATACAGTAAAATCTCATAATGTTTCAATATCTGAAACATTTTTTTTATCAATTACTTCCTTAAAACTTGTCACAATATAATTATCCGTAGCACCAATTATAATTCTCTCTAAAACTTTGCCATTAACCCTAAATCTAATTCTAGCCGGAAGCTCCTCAAAGGGATTCATACTTCTCTCATTTATCGGAAACGTATATTTCACGATATCCTCATCAAACTCATTTTTATATAAATTACTCACATTAATCACCTTTAATAAAATATATGATTAAAAAAAGCATAATTTGCCACAATAATAACATGAAAAAGAAATATTATATTTTAATTACTATCTTTTTAATATCTATAATAAGTATTTATAATTTATACTGTGCAAAATTCATTTCACTATCTTACCAAAGTCTCTACTTAAAGCAGCTTATTTGGTATATTTTTTCATTTGCTCTTATATACATTTCATCAAAAATAAACCCAAACTTTATCTTAAATAATTCCAAATATTTTTATATCTTAGGAAACATTTTACTACTAGTAACTCTTATATTTGGTGTAAACGTTGGTGGCAGTAGGTGCTGGCTTCAAATAGGTAGCATCAGTTTTCAAACAAGCGAGTTTATGAAAATTGCTCTTATTCTATCCCTAAGAACCATTTCTCTAAAAAGATACAGCAAATTAAAATTCTTTATTTATAGTACCATTCTTACGCTAGTTCCAAGCCTTTTAACCTTTCTAGAACCCGACACTGGTGCAGTAATCATCTTTTTAATCATTTATGTCTCATTCTTATTTCTGTATAAATATCCTAAAAAAATATACTATATTCTAGCATCCATCATCCTAATATTTAGCGGTCTATTTCTATATCTATACTATCAAAAACAAGATTTATTCATAAATATCTTTGGCACCTCATTTTTCTATCGTATGGACCGTATAACCTCATTTACCAAAGGGGAAGGGTACCAAATAAACACAGCACTAGACAGTATTAAATCATCATCTATTTTTGGCATCAAAGATTATTTATATTTTCCAGAAAGCACTACTGACTTTGCTTTTACACTTTTACTAGCATCTTGTGGCATCATGGGAGCAAGTATCTTTTTAATAATCTACCTAGCAATGCTCATCTTAATAACCAAATTAAAAACTGATAAATACCTAAAAATATCTCTTTTATCTGTTCTAACCATTCAGTTAACTGTCAACGTCCTTATGAACATCGGCTTATTTCCAATAATCGGCATCACACTACCATTTCTATCTTATGGTGGCTCTAGTTTACTATCTAACATAATCTTACTTACTTTAACACTAAAAAAAGTATCAGATGATACTTATCTATAAGGTGGATAATAATTATATCCTCCATAGTAATTATATCCATAAGGTGGCATAGTAGGTGGCATTTGATAATTACCTTGGTAAGGCATATTACTTACAGCATACACTGGCCTAGGTCTAGAAGCAGATACAACTGCAGCTCCGCCAAGTCCTCCAAGTAAAAAAGGAAACCAAAATTGTCTTTCACCACTCATATTAGGATAATTTTGATAATTGTAATACATAATAAACTCCTCTCAGAGTATTATATGTTATTTACTATAAAAGCGATATAAATTAATAGAAGGCTTATTAAATAACCTAAGTGGATATCTACTAGTACCAACACCACCACTAATATAAAGTAAAGAATTATCAAGTACATATTTTTCATCATTATAAATTCTAGCACCATTAACCTTAAATAAAGGTGGCATAAAAGGAATTCTAACTTGACCATTATGTGAGTGACCAGCAAGTATTAAATCGGGCATAGTATCTAACTTATCTATGACATCAGGAGCATGCGTAAGCATAATCTTATAGCTATCATCAGATATTCCTTCATAAGCCTTACTCAAATCTAAATTACCCTCTAAATAATCATCTAATCCAATCAAACTAATATAATCTAAAGAACCATTATATATATTAAGATTACTATTATCAAGTAAAATAATATTAGAAAGTGACATAATACTCTCAAAATAATCATTACTATCATGATTACCTCTAACCGCATATACATCCTCTTTAGGATTTATTTTTTTTAGTACATTAATAATATTATTCTTTTCTTCATCAGTTAACTTATAATTCTTATCTATTAAATCTCCAGTAAAAACCACAATATCCGGATTTAATAAATTAATTTTATCAACTAAATTTTCAAGTTCCTCTAAAAACACTGTTGTCCCATAATGTAAATCAGAAAAGTGAACTATCTTAAATCCATTAAAAGCTTCTGGTAACTTCTCACTAGTAATAGCTTCTTCTCTAATAACTAAACCCTTAGTACCAACATATCTAGCATCTAAATAAATTAAAAATCCTAAGATAATTAAAAAAATAATAATCCTAGATAACAATCCCTTTTTATTTTCTTTCTTCATTACACCACCACCATTAAATAAAATAATAAATTATATAATACATGAAAACTAATTGGTAACTTTAAATCATCACTTTTCCTATAAACATAACCTAAAACTAAACTAAATATAAAAGCAATAATAAAATATAAATATTCAGATAAACTATTAACTCTAATAACACTAAATAATAAAGAACTAATTATTAAATACAAATATTCATTTTTAATAGTATCAAACCCATATCTAAAAGTAAGTTCTTCCAAAATAGGAGAAAGCATTACAACATATATAAAATAATAAGAAGGCCTAACACCAATTAGCGAAATCAAAAAATTATCATGCTCACTATTACCAATAAAATATTTAATAAAAAACAATAAACAAACTACTAATCCAAAAAGTAAATACTTTAAGTTCTTCTTCCTAAAACTCATCTTTTTATTAACATCTTTAAAATTCAAAAAGTAAATTAACAATATTCCAAATAACCCACCAAGTAAAGGATACTTATTAGAAATACTAGAAGCTAATATAAATATTAATAAAATTTTAATTATTTTATACTTTTTCATTATTTCACCAACACTACTATACCATAAAAATCATTGTTTAACACCTTAAAATAGTTTGAAAATGACACTTAGTTATGCTATACTTGTCATAGGATAGGTGATGGATGTGAAATATTTTAAAATATTAATACCTTTATTGTTTTTTTATGTTAACGTTTATGCTGATGAATGTTCATATAAAGAACAAGCAAATCTAAATAAAGAAGCCGCACTAGTACAAGCTAATTATGAATTAAAAGAAATCAAAAATAAAGTTACTAGTGAAGGTGGCGGCGAGTACGATCAAATAAATTATAATTTCATTATATCTTTTTATAATATAACTGAAAATCTAGCTTTAGAAGTTACTGATTCGTACACAAGAGAAAAAAAATCAATATACTACAGTGACACTGATAATGGCAAATATACTTTAACATCGGAAGATCAAGATAACATCATATCATATGATATCATAGTATATTCAAACACTGATAATTGTGGAAGAAAAAGATTAAGAAGTTTTTCCTTTACTAAGCCAAAATATAATCCCTATTCAGAATACTTAGTATGTAAGGGACATGAAGATTTACCTTACTGTCAAACTTTTGTTACTAAAGAAGTAGACATGAATATTACTCAAATAGTAAATAAAATAACTGAGATAGAAAATGGTAAAGATGGCAATGACGATCCAACTAAAGAAAATAAGTTTTTAAAATTCTTAAAAGAAAATTATCTATACATAATTGGGGGAACAGTTTTAATAGCTGGTGGTGTAGTAGGTGTGATAATTTATAGAAAGAAGCGTGTATTATAATGAAGAAGTATCTATTATTAATATCTCTTTTATTTGTAACTATAAATGTTGATGCCTCAAACGGTATTTGTGATGGTAGACCATCAGCAGCTAATGGCTATTGTTTATTAGAAACTCCACTTTCAGAGTCTAGAGAAGCTATTACTGGGTACGAGTTTACAGATGGACATACAACAACTAGCTGGCATCATACAACAACAATTGAAGATACTACTGTTGATTTATACTGTATTGACCCAAATAGAAATACCCCTAATACATTATATTATGGAAAAGAATTATCTGTTGAAAACGGAGGTTATGACGCAGGACTTATTAAAATGCACCAAATCTATTTAGCAGAAAAAAACTCAGTTGATTACATTGATATCAATACCGCAGTAAGATTTTTTAATGCAGGCTTAGGATATGGTAAAGGTGGCGGTGCTGAATGGGAAAGCATTGAAAAATATATTAATGGTGCTAACTTCTTTGAAGGCTTAGACCCTAAATATCCAGATTTTCCAACACTTAAAACTGACCAAAATTATCAAACATCTCAAGCAATTTACTGTGCTGGAAAACTAGCTGGTGGCTCAAGTGCTTTCTGTAGATCATTTTTAAGTAGTTATGGAGGGATTTATACAGCAGAAACTAAAGACTATAATATAGAATTTGTCGTTGATGGAACTCCAGAAGATGTTCAAGGTTCATCATACGGATATCATAAGAAAGTAAAAGTAAAAGTTGAAGGTATTGAAGATATTAAAGATGCTATTTCAAGCTATGGACTAAGTTATTTAAATCCGGAAATAACCTTTGAAAAAGTAAACTGCTCAAAAGGTGAATGTAAAGCAAGCATATCTGAGGGAACCGATTTACTAAATGGTGACGATACTTTTGAATTGGAAGTATACGGTGACTATGAAGAAATAGCTTCAAACCCTAAAATAACAGTTGAAATAGACTATAAATATTTCTTTCCATTTGGAGCATCAGGAGTTGGTTTATTAGTAGAAGCTCCAAATGAATCAAACCAAAGAATGGTTGGCTACCTAGATAGTATGCATCACAAACTAACATTTGACTTAGATATAACTCTACCAAATGTGTGTAAATTCGAAAATGGCCAATACAAACTAGGAAATAAAGTAGTAAGTATAAATGAATATATTAACGCTGGATGTTGTGAAGGAGTAGAAGAAGGAAAACTATCAGAATCACAAAAAGAAATCTATAAAGAGCAATGCGGCAACGAAGACATAGTATCACTAGTTACAGACTGTCAAGGTGATTGTAATGAGGACGGAACAGTAAACCAAGCTCCATCTGACTCATATGTAAAACAGGTTGATTATGATACTTTATTGAAAAAGATTAAAACAAGTGAGAAAAAAGTAGTTGATGGAAAAACAACAACAACGGATTATTCAAATTACACAAAAAA
Source organism: uncultured Mycoplasmatota bacterium (assembly GCA_900551105.1). Classification (GTDB taxonomy): domain Bacteria; phylum Bacillota_I; class Bacilli_A; order RF39; family UBA660; genus CAG-533. Next base: position 5,417 of record URUT01000032.1, on the reverse strand, counting down.
TGCATTAAAATATTGGCGCGATGATGAATTTGAAAAAGAATTAGAAAATAACGAATATTGTAAAATATATACAACAGAAGAAAATCACATGATTTATCCAATGACAACTGCATCAACAAGTGGTAGATTCTTTGTATTTACTAAAGACGATAAAGGAGAATACTCTCAACCAGAAGTAACCGGTGAAATAACAGCATTCTTTAATACGGCTTATGATGTTTGGCGCAAAGATTATAAAGCTGCAATACTGGCGGAAATGGAAGCTTTTACAAAATATCAAAAGGCATTAAATAAACAGGATGCCATTGACGTTGCAAATGCCGCAGGAGACAAAACAGACACAAAATGTTGCGATTATGATGAAGAAAATGAAAAATGCAATGTAGAACCTGAAGCGTACACGTATAGATCTGGCACAGCCAAGGGGAAGTATTATGATGGCACTTATAACAACACAACCCCTCAAGAAGCCGAGAAAGCTTATTGGGTAACAAAAGGAAATTCATGCGTAAAAACATCCACTGATTCATCAGGTTTAGAACAAGCAAGAAAAGATTATGCAGATGCAATTGATAAAAGAAAAAAACTAGAAGATAAAAAGAGAACTTGTGAAAAAATAAATAAAAAATTTGATAATTCTTGGAAATATATTTTAGATCCGGATTTATCATATACATATACACAGCAATATTACGATTCAGTAAGTGGTAATACTAAAGTTGTAGAACAAGAAGTTGAATTTATCAAAGCTGAAGGAACAAACGATGACAATGGATTAGCAAAGTATTGGCCAAAAACCAGCCAATTACCAGCGAAACAAAGTTCAACTAACAACAATACTTCGGTGAATTTTACAGAAAATGCAAAAACATCTAAGTACGGAGGAGCAAAGTATGGATATCCTGTTGCTGCAAAAACTGGCGAACTGAAACCTGACGACAAAATGAAGGGGACTAATAATCCATTCATGGAAGTTGATGAACCATCAGAAAATCAACCTAACAGCAGTCAAACTTGGAACGCAGATTTATATTATCGTCCAACAGTTGGTTATTACAGCTTAGTGCCAAGCGGGTTATACATTACAGATCAGCAAATGAGCAGTGCTCCAGACGCTCTTAACATAGGTTATGTATTTAATGTCCAAATAACAAATTACCAAGGAAAATATAGAACATGGTTTACAATTGAAAATAATGGACATTTAGAAATAGAGCCTAAAGGAAAAAGTAAAAATGAATCGAATGTTCAATATCGTATAAATCAAAAACTAACTACTGAAGGAAATGTATTTGAAAGTTTATGTGTTTACTGTAATAGAGAAGTAATCTATGATAGATATTGTCCTACATGTTGTATTGGCCCAGATTGTGAAAATGATCCTGAAAAATTCTATCCAAATTACGTTTATAGAACTATAAATCCGAGCAATATGGACCCTAACAACCGTAAAGATAGTGGAGATTTAGGTAATAACTGGTCAGATGCTAAAGGAGAAGCAGCTGAAAACCGAATCAGGCAAATTGGATTAAAAGACGGAATGTTCGATGATTCAGCAGATTCTGAAACTCTTGAATATGTATTTAATTTAGATACTAAAACAATGCAAGAAATCAAGAAATATAATAAGAATAGTAATTACTATGACTGGAGTAATGGTTATTCAGGAAGTTTATTTAGCTGTAATGAAGACGGAAAAGAATGTATAAGTAGCTTTGTTACAAGATATGCAACCAATACATCAGGTAGACAAAAATATAAATATTATATAGATGGTACATTCAAAGAGGGTACAATTAAACAATTATTACCAGGTGGTTATCCAGATGTTGAATTAGATGACGAAGGAAAAATCTATCCATAGGAGGTGCAAAAGTAAATGAAAGAAAGTGTATGGGGTTATTGGATTATAGTTTTTGGACTAGGTATTCTAGGAATAATGTTAATCTTACAAAACTATACAACCACTAACGAACAAGATGTATATTTGATTAAAGAAATAACTGATGCAGCTCTAGGAGACTCATTAGATTTAGCTCACTATCGTAAATACGGAGAAATAAGAATCATTAAAGAAAAATTTGTGGAAAACTTTATTAGAAGATTTTCAGAAACCATAAACATCAATAAAAACTACAAAATTTCGTTTTACGATATATATGAAGCACCACCAAAAGTAAGTGTTAAGGTAGCAACTGTTACTGGAACATTTAATGTTGAAAGTACTCAAGAAAACTATGCCGTTGTTAACAAAATTGATGGTATCTTAGAGGACTCTCATAATAAAAATAATAGTAAAGATAAGCCAAGTAAATACTATCCAGATCGTACAGGTATTAGCTCAAGATAACAAGAAATTGTTATCTTTTTCTTTACATAAATATTGATTTAGTAGTTAAACTATATTATAATTATTTTAAGAATAGGAGGAATAAAAAAATGAAAGAAGCATCAGGCGAACTAAGTATGACTGCCGTAGCAGTAGTAGCAATCGCCGCAATAGGAGTAGTATTTACTACATTGATCTGGCCATCAATTAAGGCTAATATCACAAGGAGTACAAAGTGTACACAAGCATTTAACTGTAAGGAATGTCAATCAAACGGAATGTGTACTTGCTATTATTGTGACGACGAAAAATGTGACACTACTAAAGAAGTAAAATGTCCTGATAAAGGTGCTGGCGGTCAACAACAACAAAAGCAAGAAGGCTAGAAAGTAATAATATAAATGAGAGAAGCAATTGGTGGAACTTGGCTTTTAACAATTGTTTTAGTTTTTATAGTTTTATTTTCAAGCTTTTTAGCGCTTTCAATTAATTATTCAAAAGCATTTAAGGTTAAAAATGGTATTGTAAATATCATTGAAAAAAACGAGGGACTAAGTGATGATAGTCAGAAAGAAATCGAAGCTTATCTAACTACAGTAGGATATTTAATATATAGTAGTTGTCCTAAAAATTTAACAGAACAAGGTGATGGTACACTTGTAAATGGCTTTATCCCTTATTATGCTAATGCAAACCAGTATAGGTATTGTGTTGCTAAGACAGAAGATACTAGTGGTAATATAAAAAAAAGTTATTATAAAGTTACAGTTTTTTTTAGAGTAGATCTACCAATATTAGGTGAAATATTTACATTTCCAATAACAGGTGAAACTAAACCGATATACTTTGCTAAAGATAACGTACCAGGATGGAAATAGGTGATTGAATGTATATTGCAATAAAAAATCTAAATGGAATAATAATTGATAGTGCTAATTTAGATACCATCAAGACCTTAGATGGCGAGTTCACTAGAGAAATGATTGAAAGTCAATTAACAAACTTTATTTATAGTAAAGCGATAATTGATATAACCGCAATCAAAAATTATTTTGATATCAAAGAGGTCTTAAATTTTTTAAGTTTCTTTCCTGCATCAAAAGTAATTATTCTTCTTAACGATAGTGAACTAGTTAGTAGTAATAACTACTTAAAATACTTAGTTGAAAATGGTTACTATAATTTTACTAGAAATGCCGCAGGAATAAACTATTTATTAAATCATCCAAATACATTAGATAATGTTAAAAAATATTTAAGTGAATCATCTTACACAAGTCAAAATGATATTAATCAAAGCGTAAGTACATCACCAAATGCATTTGGTAATCAATCTTACGTTGCTAATGCAAATTTAAGCGCAAACTTTAATAATGATGAATATAAACCAGCATTTACTAATCCAAATGTTTTTAGTAATGTGGATTACATAAAAGAAGAAGAGCAAATCAAAATTAAAGCTAGAATTATTGGATTACAAAATGTAACAGAGCACGCAGGAGCTACAACTTTAATGCATATGATGTTAAAACAATTAAAAGCAAATTATAAAGTTATCGCTTTTGAAATGTTTAAACAAGATTCAATCTATTTTAACGATCCTGATCTTAGTTTCTGTACATCAGCCGAAGAATTAAAATTCAAAATAAATGCGCTTAGAAATATTGATATTATCTTAATTGATTTAAATGATTTGCCAGAAAAACAATTTTGTACGGATATTTTATATTTAGTAAATCCTGGAACAATAAGTTTAAATAAAGCTTTAAAAAAAGATAACAATTTACGAGAAAAAGTCAAAGATGGAAAAGTAATATTAAATCAAAGTGCTATCAAGGATGAAGAATTAGCAAATTTTGAGTATGAAACAAAATTTAAAGTCTTCTATAATATGCCAGTTATTAATGATAGGGCAGATAGATTGTTAGCAGTAGATAAACTTCTTGGTAAGCTAGGTTTTAGTAAACAAGAAGGTGGAATTTTTGGTATATTTAAATAATTTGTTGACAATTACCATAAATTCATATAAAATTTAAGTATGTAAGGGAGATGTGAGCATGAATATAACTGGTTTTTGTGATGAAGCAGCAGATATTTTAGGATTTATAGGTTGGATACTAACAGTATTTAAAATAGCTATTCCATTATTAATTATTGGGTACGGAATGTTCGACTTAGGAAAAGCTGTAGTAGGTGGTAAAGATGACGATATTAAAAAAGCTAGTAAAAGTTTAATGTATCGTGCTATTGCAGGAGTATTAATATTCTTTGTGCCTACAATAGTTATGTGGTTATTTGGTACAGTTAACGGATACCGTGAAATGCCGGCAAGCAATTTCAAAAAATGTCAAGATTGCGTTTTAGAACCTTGGAACTGTAATTAATAAGTTAATTAATCTCTTCGGAGATTTTTTCTTTGACAAAAAAAGTGACACCTTTTAAAGTGTCATTTCATTATTCCTGCTTGTCCAGTTGTTTTATTAAAAAAGTTAGATTCAACTAATAGTGCTTCTATTTCACTTAATATAGCATATCTAAAACGATAAACAAATTCTTCGCCTAAAAGTGATAATATAGTTAGACAATCTTTATATTGGCTATGTAATAAATTTAAGGCTTGATCTGTTTGTATTTCATTCAAATTATCTTGAGTAATTTTTTTATGTGTTCTTGCCATTGACTCATCTAAGCACTTTAGTTTTTCGATTAAACGATTATCCATGTGACCTCCCTTGATTATAATATATCATATATTAAATACTGAGTAAATCAAAGTTAAAATAAAAAAGAAAAAATCACTTTATTTCTAAGTCAAATTTCAATCTCATCTGCTGGCATGCATTTTTTTCTAAACAAAAAAATCAATCATTTCTGATTGATATCTATCTAAAAGTTCGAATAGTTCGAACAAACTTGTCAATGGTGCGGGTGACAGGACTTGAACCTGCACGGATTAATCCACTAGATCCTAAGTCTAGCGCGTCTGCCAGTTCCGCCACACCCGCAAATAAAAAATGGTGGATCTTGTAGGACTCGAACCTACGACCGCCCGGTTATGAGCCGGATGCTCTAACCAACTGAGCTAAAG
>URUT01000031.1 GCA_900551105.1 uncultured Mycoplasmatota bacterium | reverse complement strand
AACCATTTTCGGATTTATAACTCTTATCCCTAACATCTTCTTTTATAATAATATAAATAAGAGAGATTAGTTCAGGATTTTCTGGATCTAATTTTAATAATTCTTCATAACTACTAATGATTGATAATAGTTTCTGATGACATTTTTTCATTTGAGAAACATCTAATGTTTCATTTGAATAATATTCTTTTGTTTGTTCAAATGATAAATTTAAAATATTTATTATTTCTGTAGTAATTTCAGATATATCTTGTCCAATTTTAACTGAAGCGTATTCATTAAAATATTTCATTAATTTATCAAATAGATAGTCTATTTCATCGTTTAAATATATTCTACACATTTCATAACGCAATAGTAAAAATGGATTATCTGGATCAAGTTCTATTGCTTTTTTATAATAATCAAAAGCATCTTGATATTCACAATCTTTTAAATGTCTTTCAGCAATTTTTATATAATTATCTACTTTAGGTAAATTGGATATTTCAACATTACCTGATATTTCAATTTTATATTTTGCAATAGCATCTTGAATTATTATCGTACTTGAACAATATTTGCAAACTACAGATTCTTCATTTGGATTAACATCAAGTTTAGCTCCACAACTAGGACATACAGCAGCTACTAATTTCATTTTATCACCTAGCTACATTATAACATAAAAAAATCATTCTTACGAATGATTAATTTTTAATTGGAGCAGGTGATGAGAATCGAACTCACGTGGTCAGCTTGGAAGGCTGAAGTTCTACCATTAAACTACACCTGCATCTAATGACAAGATAAATTATACCATATCTTGTCATTTTTTCAAGTCTTTTTAACTATTTTTTTTAATTAAAGAGAGATTTACTTTATTTGTTTCTTTGTTAATGGCATCTATGTAGACTGTTATGATGTCACCTACACTTACTATGTCTAGTGGATTTTTAACAAAGTTTTTACTCATTTTAGATATGTGAAGCAAACCATCATCGTGTAAACCGATGTCTACAAATGCACCAAATGAAGCTACATTTCTTACAGTTCCTTTTAATTCCATACCAATTTTTAAGTCATCAATTGTTAAAACGTCACTTCTTAAGATAACTTCAGGAGCTTCGTTTCTAGGGTCTAGTCCGGGATTTTTTAATTCCTTGATAATATCTTCTATGGTATATTTTTCGCCGAATTCTTGTGCTAGTTCATCAACATTTGCTTTTTCTAAAATTTCTTTAAATTCCTTGGTTTTTATATCGTTAATATTTAAATTTAACTTATTTAATATTTTGTTAGTAAGTTCATAGCTTTCTGGATGAATTCCCGTATTATCTAACAGATTTTTGCCATTGTTTATTCTTAGGAAACCAACTGCTTGTTCATATACTTTATCATTAGTTAGTTTTTTTAATTCTTCTCTAGATGTAAAGTCTTTGTTTTCTTTAAATTTTTGAATTTTATTGATAGAGCTTGTAGTTAATCCTGAGATATATTTTAAGATAAAGTTAGATGCTGTGTTGATATTTACGCCTACATTATTAACTACTTTACTTACTGTAAAATCAAGGCCTTCTGTCAACTTTTTAGAGTTTACATCGTGTTGATATTCACCGACACCAATGCTTTTTGGATCTATTTTAACAAGTTCTGATAGTGGGTCTATTGTACGTCTTCCGATACTTACAGCACTTCTTTCTTGAACTTCAAGGTCAGGGAATTCTTTTTGAGCTTCTTTGCTTGCAGAATAAACGCTTGCTCCTGCTTCACTTACAATAGTGTAGTAGACATTTGGTAAATTCTTTATTGTTTCAGCGATAAACTCTTCACTTTCTCTTGATGCAGTTCCGTTGCCGATAGCGATAAGATTTAAGTTATACTTACTAATTAGTTCTAAAACTTTTTTTCTTGCGCCTTCTTTATCATTTTTGGGTTCATGAGGATAGATAACGTCAATATGAAGTAAGTTTCCTCTTTCATCTAGACAAGCTAGTTTACAACCAGTTCTAAATGCTGGATCAAATCCTAAAACACGATAACCGATTATTGGTCTAGTCATTAAAAGGTTTTCTAAATTAGTTTTAAAAATATCAATAGCACTATCGTCTGCATTTTCAGTAAGTTCACTACGAATTTCTCTTTCAATAGATGGTAATATTAATCGTTTTAATGAGTCCTTAATTGATAATATAACATAGTCTTTAACAAAAGAATTTGGTTTTTTGATTATTTTTTCTTCTAATTTATTTGTAATATAATCTAGGTCATAGTCTAGTTTAACACTTAGAATGCCTTCTTTTTCACCACGGTTCATAGCTAATACTTGATAGCTTTTAACATGTTTGATTTTTTCTTTAAATGCGTAATATATCTCATAAGTCTTTTTTTCATCTTCAGCATTCTTTTTCATGGTACTAGTTATATTACCATAGTTTTGCACAGTATATCTTATAAATTTACGATAATAAGCATTGTCACTAATCCACTCGCTTATAATATATTTGGTGTTTTCTATTGCAACATCTTTTTCAACTGGTGATTTTGACCAGATATCATCCATGTTTCCTTTTTCAGGAAAAGACATAATCATTTTTGCTAGAGGTTCTAATCCTAGTTTAATTGCTTCACTACCCTTGGTTTTCTTTTTTTCTTTGTAAGGTAAATAAATATCTTCAACGTCTACAAGTTTGGTACAGGCTAAAATGCTTTCTTTTAATTCGGGAGTAAGCATTCCTTTTTCATCAATTAGTTTGATAACTGTATTTTTTCTATCCATTAAATTACAGTAGTATTTATATTTTTCGTCAATTTTTTGAATTTGATTTTCATCTAAAGCGCCAGTAGCCTCCTTACGGTATCTAGCAATAAATGGGATAGTTGCGCCTTCTTCTAGTAGTTTTAAAACCGCTTCTATTTGTTTGGTTTTTATATTTAGCTCAGCTGCTAATTCATTAATTATTATTTCATTCATTTTCTTCACCTTGTAAATTATATCATAAAGAAAAGAGATTTTGGTCTCTTTCTAGTCTATTTTATTTATATTTATAATATCTTCTTTTGTTTGATATGTTATTTTTAGTTTATCTCCACTTTTTTTAAATGGTAGTTCATCACTTAGTTCTATTGATGCTTTATATTTTAAGCCTTCTGTATCAATTATGTAGTAGTATGTTGTACTGTTAATTACTGCTGAACTAATAGTTTTGATAGTGATTTCTTTTTCTTCGCCTTTACTTGTGTTATTTGTTACAGGATTATTTTTTAAGTAATTCTTTGCAGCTTCGTTAATTCCTTTACTAGAGTCTGTAACTACTACTTTTTGATAGTCTTCTACATCAATAAATCCATACATTTTGACTAGACCAGCTGCATCTTTTAGGCTTACTAGGTATGTTGGTCTACCTTCTAAATTTATTAGTAGTGGGAAAGTTGATTTGTATTTCATTTGCTGAACTGCACCTTCTGCTGAGTCCATAGCACTATATTCTTCTGCTCCAGGGGCACTGTAAAATGATGTTTCACCTGTACGCATATTTGATAGTATGAAACCCAAATTTGATTCATCGTTTACAATTGATGTAATTCCTGTGTACATGTAAATATCGTCGTTTATTGCTAAGTAATTATAACCATCGGTTGTATTCATAACATTCTTTTGGCTAAAGATACTGTTAAAGAACCCACTTTGATATGTTCCCCAGTCATCTACTTGTTCAATTAATAAGTCTGCATTATAAGCAACATCTATCCAAGATGGAATGTCGCCAGCGCTGTATTTTGTCATTTTGCCGGTGATAGCATCTAGGATTATTACGCCTTCTACTTCAGCTCGTAAATTTACACCATAATATTTCAGAACTTGCATAACCCAGTATGGATTACCTTCATTATCTATTTCAAATGATAGGTTTCCAAAGTTTTTAGTTGGGTAAGCAAATCTTAATTTACGATATACATTATCATTAAATAAGCCAGTTTCAACATATTTCATGCCTTTATCTAGTCTTACTAGTTTACTTTCTCCAGTAGTACTGTCAACTATAATGTAGCCTTTTACTCCGTCTTTACGATTTGTTAACCATTTGATTGGTGAAGCATATTCTAAAGGGGTTACACGAACAATTTTGTTGTTATAGTTTATTTGAGTGTAGATATTTGATACATCATATTGACTTACTAAGTCACTCATTTGTCCCATTACTCTATCCCCTAGTTTTTGACTACTGGTTTTATCTAAAAGTGGTAGTTTGGTAAAGTCTACTTCAGGAATGTCTGTTTTAAAATCTTTGGTATCATCTATCGTTATTCTATTTGCATATTTTTTAGACATAAATAAAGGACTTTCAATAAAGTTCCAAGCTAAATTTAAGATAATAATTGCTAGGATTATGATTACTGGAATTGGTGCTTTATTTAAACTTACGTGTTTAACTTTTCTAGTAAACAAACTTTTTAGCGAACTTATTGCTGTTAAAAAAGAATAAATAATTATAAGAATACTTATAAATACGTAAAAACTTGTATTATGGATGTTAATTGCGGGCAAGAATAAGTAGTAGTAAATAAAGCCGATAATTAATGTGATAAAGATATTAATAATTTTTCTCATAGTTTCCTCCTAGTAAATATTATAGCATACTTGCAAGCTCTATGTTAAAATATGTTTGTGATGTTTATGTATTATTATAATTTAACTGATTTTTATAAAAAGAAATTTGGCTGTAAGGTTGCTAAGCTGGCATTTAATGGTGGTTTTAGTTGTCCTAATAGAGAAAATGGTGGCAGTGGGTGCATATTTTGTACTGGTAGTGATGAGTTTGCTGGTGAAGTTACAAAGACGTTAAAACAGCAGTATGAAGATCAAAAGCTTGTGGTAAAAAATAAATGGTCGGATGCTAAGTTTATAGCGTATTTTGGAAGTTACACAAATACTTATGCACCTACCAGTGTTTTAAGAGAAAAATTTTTAGAAGTGCTTTCTTTTGAAGATGTTATTGGAATTTCAATTGGAACTAGATGTGACTGCATTAGTGATGATTGTTTTAAGTTTTTAGAAGAATTAAATAAGAAGACTTTTCTTACTGTTGAATTAGGGTTGCAGTCTATTCATAATGAAACATTAAAATTTATTAATAGAGGCCATGATTTAGAAAGTTTTGATAAAATGGTTAAGAGGTTAAAAGAAGCTTCAATTAACGTTGTTGTTCATATTATAGATGGTTTGCCTTTTGAAACTGAAGATATGATGCTAGAAACTATTAGGCATTTAAATGATTTAGAGATTGATGGAATTAAAATTCATAATTTATATGTTGCTAAGAAAACAGTATTAGAAAAACTGTATTTAGATGGAAAATTTGAACTGATGAGTATGAATCAATATATAAATATTGTGTGTAAGCAGTTAGAAATATTAAGCCCTAATATAGTTGTTCATAGACTTACGGGTGAGACTATGGCCGAAAAGCTGGTTGCACCAACTTGGGCTAGGGAAAAAATTAATATTTTAAATGGTGTAGTTAAAAAGTTAAAAAAGGATAAATCCTACCAAGGTAAATACTACAAAAAAAGCCACTAGGGCTTTTTAATAATCTGATAAATCAACATTTTCTTCTTCGATTAGGTCTTTAAATTCTACTTTAAATTTTTCTATTTCTTTCTTTTTAGCATCTTCGTAGATATTTCTTGCATTACAAATGGCTTTGTATATGTGTTTAATACGTACTTCTTTTGAGTTTTCATAAACGGCGTAACTAAAGGCATTTGCTAAGATGGTTAAAGTTATGTCTGGGTATCTACTTGCTATTTCATATACTCTTTTATATTCGCTAGTCATTTCTACTAAGAAAGCAAATATTTTTTCTTTTTGAAAGTCAGTATATGGTAATTTAACTCCTAATTTTTTTTCAAATTTTGGGTAAGTTCCCATTAGTATTTTAACTACTACTTCACCAGTTGCTTCAGCAATTTCAATTTTTTGAAATCTTCTTAGGAAGGCGCGGTCTCTTAAGATGTAGGCCTCGTATTCTTCGGTGGTTGTAGCACCAATCATTTTTATTGTTCCACGATCAAGCATAGGTTTTAACATGTTAGCAAAATCTATGTTATTATTGCTTGTACTTTTGTTTACTAAAAGATGAACTTCATCAATAAAAAGAATAGTTTTTTCAGTTCTTTTTAGTTCTTGTAAAAGAAGCTCTATTCTAGAGTCAGTATTTCCGCCTTCAGTGCTTGAACCAAGTAAACTTGTAATATTAATCTTAATAATACTCCAGCCTTTTAAGGCATCTGGAACGTTTCCTGTTTGAATTTTATAACCTAATCCTTCAACTATTGCGGTTTTACCAATACCTGGTTTACCTACTAATAGAGCACTTTTGTCAGGTGTTATTAAAGCTAAAATCATTTCGCCAATTTCTTTTTCACGCCCTATTGCTGGATCAGTAATGTATTCTCTTTTTGTTAAATCTTCTCCATAATTTTTTATTATGCTTATTTTATTAGATTCGTCATTTTCATTACTCTTAATATCTAACACTTCTAAATTTTCATTTAAATCTAATTTTTCTAAGTTATTATCCATAAAATCACGCCTTACATTTGTTTATTATAACATAAAGATTATTAAAAAGGAATTAGCTTTTTCTTGTAACCACCAGTAACAGTGTAGCAATCATGAGCTAGGATAAAAGCTTTGTCATCTATGTCTAGTACTTTATGTTTTAGTCCATAATATAGGTTAAATGGAACAATGACTAATAATGTTGCTTCTTTTTTAGTAAAGATACCGCCATGACTAGCAATTTCGGATACGCCTAAATTTAAATTGTTAATTAAATAATTTTCTATTTTGTCACTATCTTTAGATTTTATAAAAACTAATTTACTATCGTTCATTCCAAGAATAACCATGTCAACTATTTTGTTATATGATACAAGTATTATAATAGCGTAGATTGTATTTTTGATACCAAAAACTAAAAATCCGGTAGCTATAATGATCATATTTACAATCGTACTTGATTTTCCTAATTCTAGCTTAAGGGTTTTTGAAACTATCGCTGCTATAACATCTGAGCCACCTGTATTAAAGCCAGCCCGATAAACAAGACCCCCACAAATTCCGTAAAAAATAATTATGGTTATTATTAGAAGAAAATCATTTGAGAATGTAATATTTATTTTATTTGCTAGAGGTTCAGTAATGGTTACCATTAGAGAATATGACACGGTTCCAATTATTGTATAGATTGATTGTTTTTTACCTAACACGATAAAGGACACTATTATAAGAAGACCAGACATTCCATAGATGAAATAGGTATTGGGGATTCCCGTTAATTGATTTATGACGATTGATAAACCACTTACGCCACCTACAACTAATTTATTAGGTACGAAAAATAGATTATAGTTTAATGATACTCCGAAAATTCCAATCAAAAAAACAATAAATCTAGATAAAAATTTATTATGATTTATTATATCTAATATTTCTTCTTTTGTGTGTTTTATCTTAAACATACTTTCACCTATTATAATGATACTATTATTATTAAAATTAGTCAAAAAAAAAACTCACTTTGTAGTGAGCCTTTTTATTATTCAATAATTTCAGTAACAGAACCTGCACCAACAGTACGTCCACCTTCACGAATTGAGAACTTAGTTCCGTTTTCTAAAGCAACCTTACTGATTAGTTCTACAGTCATATCAACATTGTCACCAGGCATAACCATTTCAACTCCTTGAGGAAGTTCAATTACACCAGTAACATCAGTAGTTCTGAAGTAGAATTGTGGTCTGTAGTTTGAGAAGAATGGAGTATGACGTCCACCTTCTTCTTTAGATAGTACGTATACTTTTGCTTTGAATTTATGATGTGGAGTAACTGAACCAGGTTTAGCTAGTACTTGTCCTCTTTCTACATCATCACGGTTGATACCACGAAGTAAAACTCCAGCGTTATCTCCAGCTTCAGCATAATCTAAAGATTTTCTGAACATTTCGATTCCAGTTGCAACTGTTTTCTTTGTATCTTTAAGACCAACAATTTCAACTTCATCGTTAAGTTTTAATTGACCTCTTTCAACACGTCCTGTAACAACAGTACCACGTCCTGAAATAGTAAATACGTCTTCAATACTCATTAGGAATGGTTTGTCAGTATCTCTAACTGGAGTTGGGATGTATTCATCAACAGCAGCCATTAAGTCTTTAATAGATTGAACAGCAGCTTCGTCTCCTTCTAAAGCTTTAAGAGCAGAACCTTTAATGATAGGACATTCAGAATCATATCCATATTCACCTAATAATTCTCTAATTTCCATTTCTACTAATTCAAGTAGTTCAGGATCATCAACTTGATCACATTTATTCATGTAAACAACGATTCTAGGAACTCCTACTTGACGAGCAAGTAAAATATGTTCTCTAGTTTGTGGCATAGGACCATCAGCAGCAGAAACTACTAAGATAGCACCATCCATTTGTGCTGCACCAGTAATCATGTTTTTAACATAATCGGCATGTCCTGGGCAGTCTACGTGAGCATAATGACGTTTTTCAGTTTCATACTCAACGTGAGCAGTATTAATTGTAATACCTCTTTCTCTTTCTTCTGGAGCTTTGTCGATATCAGCATAATCTACGAAGTCACCAAAATATTTTGTAATAGCAGCAGTTAATGTTGTTTTACCATGGTCTACGTGGCCGATAGTACCAATATTAACATGTGGCTTACTACGATCGAATTTCTCTCTTGCCATTTAAATTTCCTCCTATTCGTTAACAAGATTATTTTATCTAATTCTTGAATATAATTCAAGTATTATTCTATTAATTTACACTATTTTTCTTAATAATTTCCTCAGCAATAGACTTTGGAACTTCTTCATAGTGATCTTTTTCCATTTGGAAGTTTGCACGTCCTTGAGTGTTACTTCTTAAGTCAGTCATGTAACCAAACATTTCTGATAATGGAACTAAAGCTGTAATTCTTAGAACATTACCAATAGATTCTTGACCTAGTGGTCTACCACGACGAGAAGTTAAATCTCCCATTACATTACCCATGTATTCTTCTGGAGTATCTACTACTACTTTCATGATTGGTTCTAATAGAACTGCTTTACATTTTTCTTTTGCAGCTTTTAAAGCCATACTTGCAGCAATTTTGAAGGCCATTTCTGATGAGTCTACATCATGGTATGAACCATCAAATAAAGTTGCTTTAACATCAACCATTGGATATCCAGCTAGGATTCCACCAGCCATAGCTTCTTGTAAGCCTTTATCAGTTACTGGAATGTATTCTCTTGGAACTACACCACCAACGACAGCATCAACAAATTCGTAGCCTTTTCCTGGATTTGGTTCAAATTTAATCCAAACGTGTCCGTACTGTCCACGACCACCTGATTGTTTAATGTACTTACCTTCGCATTCTGCTGTTTGAGTGATTGTTTCACGGTATGCAACTTGTGGTCTACCTTGGTTAACTTCTACACCAAATTCTCTTCTCATTCTATCAATAATGATATCTAAGTGTAATTCACCCATTCCTGATAAAACAGTTTGTCCTGTTTCTACATCAGTTTTAACTCTTAGGGTAGGGTCTTCTTCGACTAGTTTTTGAATTGCGATAGCCATTTTGTCTTGATCGTTTTTAGATTTTGCTTCAATAGCTATATCAATAACTGGTTCAGGGAATTCCATACCTTTCATAACTGCAAATGCTTTTTCATCACAAAGTGTATCAGCAGTTGTAGTATTTTTTAAACCTACGGCAGCAGCAATTTCACCAGCGTAAACTTCAGTAATTTCTTTACGTTGATTTGCATGCATTTGTAGAATACGACCAATTCTTTCTTTTTCGCCTTTTGTTGAGTTTAATACATAAGAACCAGCTTTTAGTACTCCTGAGTAAACTCTGAAGAATGATAGACGTCCAACAAATGGGTCAGTCATAATTTTGAATGCTAATGCTGTGAATGGTTCTGAATCACTTGGATGTCTCTTAATATCATTACCATTTTTATCTGTACATTCAATTGCTTCAATGTCAGTTGGTGCTGGTAAATAATCAATAATAGCATCTAGTAATGTATGAGTACCTTTGTTTCCTAAGGCATCAGCGCATAGTACTGGGAAGAATTCTACTGCTAAAGTTGCTTTTCTAATTGCTCCTTTTAATTCAGCAACTGAAAGTTCTTCACCTTCTAAATATTTTTCCATTAGACTTTCATCTGATTCAACAACGGCTTCAATTAATATAGTTCTATATTCTTCAGCTTTTGCTTTCATATCTTCTGGAATTTCTATTTCTTTTAATTCTTGTTTTTCTGTACCATCATACTCATAGGCTTTCATTTCAACTAAATCAACATATCCAGTAAAATGGTCTTCGCTACCGATTGGTAACATGATAGCAGCAGCATTTGCTCCTAATCTTTCTTTAATAGTTTTTAAACTATAGTAGTAATCTGCTCCTAATTTTTCCATTTTGTTTGCACAAATCATTCTAGGAACTTTATATTCGTTTGCTTGTCTCCAAACAGTTTCAGTTTGAGGTTCAACACCAGCTTGAGCATCAATTAATGCTACAGCACCATCTAATACTCTTAAACTTCTTTGTACTTCAATAGTAAAGTCTACATGTCCTGGGGTATCAATTATATTTAATCTATAGCCTTTCCAGTGAGCAGTAGTGGCAGCACTTGTTATTGTGATACCTCTTTCTTGTTCTTGGGCCATCCAGTCCATTTGTGACTCACCATCATGAGTTTCACCTATACGGTGAGTTATTCCTGTTAAGAATAAAATTCTTTCAGTAGTGGTAGTTTTTCCGGCATCAATGTGAGCCATAATACCTATATTTCTTATTTTATCTATAGAAACATCTCTTGCCATTTATTTCCACCTACCATCTATAATGTGCAAATGCTTTATTTGCTTCTGCCATTTTGTGAACATCGTCACGTTTTTTAGCAGCGCCACCTACTCCATTTGCAGCGTCCATAATTTCTGCGGCTAATTTATTAGCCATACCTTTACCAGAACGTAATCTTGCATAGTTTACAAGCCAACGTAGTGCTAAAGTTTGTTTTCTTGTTTCGCTAACTTCAATTGGAACTTGAACGTTAGATCCACCAACACGACGAGATTTAACTTCTAAAGCAGGGCTAATATTTTCCATTGCTTTGTTAAAAGTTTCCATCGGATCTTTATTTGTTTGCTCTTTTATAATATCAAATGCTTTGTATAAAATCTTTGAAGCAGTACCTCTTTTACCATCATTCATAATAGCATTAATTAATTTAGTAACTACTTTAGAATTATACAAAGGATCTGGTAAAACATCACGTTTTACTGCACGTCTTTTACGCATCTTTTTCCTCCTTATTATTTATTTTTTTGTTTTTTTGAGCCGTATTTACTTCTTGATTGTTTACGGTCGTTAACACCTTGAGTATCTAGTGTTCCACGAATTACATGGTAACGAACACCGATAAGGTCTTTAACACGACCACCACGAATTAATACAACACTATGTTCTTGTAAGTTATGTCCTTCTCCTGGAATATAAGTATCCACTTCACGTCCGTTAGATAATCTAACACGAGCATATTTTCTTAAAGCTGAGTTTGGTTTCTTAGGTGTTTTTGTTCCAACACGAGTACATACTCCTCTCATTTGAGGGTGGTTAGTCTCAGTAGATTTTCTTTCCATGCTGTTAAATCCAACATTTAATACTGGACTTTTTCCTTTTCTTACTTTTGGTTTTCTTTTTGTTTTAACCAATTGATTAATTGTAGGCATATTTTTACTCCCTTCTCATGCACACACCCCGGTGTGTAGTATTTTGTTTAAAATCAAGTTCTAACGATGTTAGAACCCAAAATTAAATGCAAAAATAATATATCATTTTATTATATTATTTGTCAATACAAATATTACTAAAAACACTCAATTTTATAAAAGAAAAAGCTTATTTAAAGCCTTTTTAATCTATATTAACTCCTTTAGCAAATTCTTTTTGTGATAAGAAATATAAAACTATTAAATATACTGTGTAAATGAAAATTATGATTATAAGAAATATTTTTAAAGTAGCATAATCAATTAAATTACCTGTAAATAACATTTTAATTTTTTCATTAAATACACCATAGATATAAACTAGTAATAAAGATAAGCCTGAAAAAATAAAGTAAGTAATACCACTAATAAGTACTGATTTAATTATTTTATTATCGCTTGATCTATATCCCTTTATTATTCCGAAAATACCAACAAATAAGATAAAGGTAAATTCTATAAAAATGATAATAGCTAAGATAATTAAAATTTTAGTTACCGAACTATTTAGCGTTGTAGCAACAATTTGTAGACTAGTTTTAATTCCTTCTAAAAGTTTTTTACTGTAAAAGCCGATGAAGAATGTAACGGTTATAGTTGCAACTGAGAATAACATCGTAAGCACGCCGGCTAGCATTTTAGAACATAGTATGGTACTTTCTTTTACTGGAAGAGTATGAGTAAGATACGCTTCATCTTTATATAGATTATTTCTTACTCTTACCCATGTTCTAATAATTGCATTAAATAGAATATTAGCCATACCAGTTATTGTAAGAGTTGTTAGTACTATTTTAATAATATTGGTAATAACACTGTCATTAAGAAAGCTAGTAAGCCTTAAAAGAATTGCAAGTATAAAAGTTATAATACACCAAATATATTCTACTTTGAGTATCCATTTTAAATCGTATTTTAATAGTTTCTTTAACATTTAAACATCCTCCTAAATATTTCATCTATACTGCTATTTTCTTTACTTCTTAGTTCATCAGCACTACCTACTAATTCAATTTTTCCTTTATCTATAAATATTACTTCATCTAGGATTCTTTCAATGTCGGATATTAAATGAGTTGAGATTAGAATGCTTGCTCCTTCATTAAAGTTTGTTAAAATTGTGTCTAAAATATAGTCCCTAGTAGCTGGATCTACGCCACCAAGTGGTTCATCTAAAATATAAAGATCGACTTTTCTACTCATTACTAGGACTAACTGAACTTTCTCTTGCATGCCTTTACTCATTTTAACTAATTTTTGATTTTCGTTTAGGTCTAAAGTTTTTAACAATTTTCTAGCTTTTTTGATGTCAAAGTTTGCATAAAACTCTTTAAAAAATTCAAGTGTTTCTTTTATTGTCATAGACTTATCTAAATAGGTTCTTTCTGGTAAGTATGCTATTGCTAATTTACTTTTAGGGCCGATTTCTTTACCGTTTATCAAAATTTCGCCTTTGTCAATTGTTAATAGTCCGTTGATAAGTTTAATTAATGTAGTTTTGCCTGTACCATTTTTCCCTAATAAACCAATTATTTTGCCGTTAGGAATTTCTAAATTTATATTTTTTAATACTTCTTTATTCCCGTAGCTTTTATAAAGATTTTTAATTTCTAATAGTTTCATATTATTTTAACCTTTCTATTATTCCCTTTTTAGTAATACCTAAGGAAGTCATTTCCGAGATATATTTGTCTGTAATTTCTTTTGCAAATTTTAATTTAATTGTTTCAATTATTTTTTCGTCGGTGGTAACAAATTTCCCATTAGTTCTTTCGGTAAATAGTAAACCTTCGTTTTCAAGTTCTGATAAGGCTTTTTGCATAGTATTGGGATTAACTTGGTATTTGATGGCAAGTTCTCTTACTGATGGTATTCTAGTTCCAGCAGAGAGTTTTCCTGAAATAATTTGTTTTTTTATTTCGTTTACGATTTGCAAATAGATTGGCGTTTGATTATTAAATGTTATTTCCATTTCTTCTCCTTTGTATTACTTAACTAGTACAATGATACATTATATTTTATTATTTGTCAACAAAAAAAGTTACACATTTGTGCAACTTCTAGCATCTACTATCACAGCTCTTATGATATAGTTCGTTGATTAAGTTAAGTACGCTATCGTTTGTAATAGTTTCTTCAATAGTGATTTTTTCACCATTTTTCACAGCTAATAAAAAATCATTATTTATTTCGCTAACGTTTAAAAAGTTTGATAACTCAGCTTCATTTTTATCTAATTTGAGTAAATACACAGGGTTTAAAGTGTTTTGGGTTATAACTTCTTTAAAGGTTTCAAATTTAGTATTATCTTCTTTACTTACATAGATTAGTTTTATTTCGTCATCTGTCTTTTTAATTTCTTCTACGGTTATATTTTTAATATGATCATTAGTTGTAGGATCACCATTTTCTACATTTTTAGAGCAAGCACAGGTTAGTAGTAAACAAATAGTGATTATTATTATTTTTTTCATTAATCAGTTTTTCCTTCTTCGTAGCCGTTTGTAGTGTATTTATCGCATTTAATATAAGCTTTATAATCAAATGTTGATATTTTCTTTTTTATTAGTACGTAACCATCGCAGTCTTTATTTTCTTCAACTAGTCCCGCTTCATTTAATTTTTTGTAGCTAACAGTTGTACTACTTGATGGCATTTCGCTTATGTACTGTCCCATATAACTTTGGGCTGCAAATACTAGTTTTTTTTCATAATCTGTGTATGGTTTATATTGTTTTTTAATATTAAAGCCGATAAATGTTAAACCTCCAACTAAAAGTACTGCGACAGCAATCCAAACATATAAAATTTTTTTCATTTTTTCACCTCGACATAATTTCCTGAGGGATGATTGTTACCTATTTTGTCATAATAATTGTATATCATATAAATTGCAATTAAAAAGAAACAAAATAATATACTCATAAGAAAAAACATTGCTCTAAAACCCCAACCGCGATTATTTAATTTCATTATTATCAACCTCATATTAATTATAGTATAATTTTAAGTTTTTGCCAAGAAAAAAACCTCTATGAAAGAGGTTTTAGGCATTATACTAATTCAATAGTAGCGCCAGCTTCTTCTAATTTAGCTTTGATTTCATTAGCTTCATCACTTGAAACGTTTTCTTTGATGTTTCCACCATTGTCTGCTAGACCTTTAGCTTCAACTAAACCTAAACCAGTGATTTCACGGATAGCTTTAATTACAGCAATTTTAGTAGCACCAGCATCTTTTAAAACTACAGTTTTAGTAGATGGGCCTTCTTCAGCAGCAGCAGCTGGAGCAGCAGCAACAGCAACAGCTGATGGGTCTACACCGAATTCCTCCTTCATAGCGTCAACTAATTCTTTAACTTCAAGAATAGTCATTT
>URUT01000030.1 GCA_900551105.1 uncultured Mycoplasmatota bacterium | reverse complement strand
TAAAGAAGAAATAGAAGCATTTATCATTGGTAATGACATAAAAGATAAAATTAATGCAAAATATCAAGTACTAGATGAAGAAACTCAAAGAGACATCACTTATAAAGACTTTTGCATATTAATGGATAGAACCAGCAGTTTTGACATCTACAAAAAAGTATTTGACTACTTGCAAATTCCACTAAATATTTATAAAGATGAAGATATCCTATTTACTGATGAAGTCTGTTTAATAAACAATATACTAGGCTTAATAATAAATATAAAAAAAGAAGGAAATAACACCTCTAATAAATTTTATTTTACAAGCATCGCTAGAAGCTATCTATATAGTATAGAAGACGAAACAATCTATCAAATAATAACAAATAATAAAATAACAGAAACCAATATTTATCAAAAATGTTTGGAAATTAGTAAAAACATAGATAGCATGAGTAACTACGAAATTATAGAGACTATAATAAATGAATTTGACTTCTTTAATAAAATGATAACCGTCGGAAACCTTAATTACAGAACAATCATTCTAAATAATCTATTAGACAAAGCTAAAAGTTTAAATGACGTTGGTATGAACATCTATGATATGAAAGAATATTTTGAAAATTTGATGGAAAATCAAGAAGTAATAAAAATCCCAGCAATCATAAGTGATTCTAATTCTGTAACAATTACAAATATTCATAAATCAAAAGGCTTAGAATACAAAATTTGTTATTTTTCAGGTTTTCACAAAGAATTTAATTTACAAGACATGAAAGATAAAATTTTATATAGTAATGCTTACGGCTTAATTATGCCAAGCTACAACGAAGGATTCTCTAATACATTTATTAAAACAATATTTAAAGAAGATAATGTCAAAAATGAAATTTCCGAAAAAATTAGATTACTATACGTTGCATTAACAAGAGCAAAAGAAAAAATGATTATCGTAACAAGTTTGGACAATGATAAATTTTACATCACAAACAGTTCAAACGTCATAGATGATCTAGATAGAATGAAATATAAATCATTTAAAGATATCTTAAATTCTGTCTATACATACATTGAAAAATACATAACAAATATACCAATACCTTTAATTAACAATGAATATAAAATAGCAAAAAATATTAACCTAAATGACTTAAATAATAGTAAAGAAATAATAAATGTAGAAGAAAAAGAACTTGCTAAAGAAACTTTAAAAGAAAATCATTTTTCAAAAGAAGAAAATAAATTAATTACTAATGAAGAAAAAGAAAATATGAAATTTGGTACAAATCTTCACTACATGCTTGAAAACATAAATCTTAAAGACCCTAATTACAATATATTAAATGACAATGAAAAAAGTATTCTTTCTAATTTATTGAAAAACAGCATTTTCTCAAATATAAATAATGCAAAAATATATCAAGAATACGAATTTATAGATATTAAAGAAAATGAAGAAAAAGTCGGTGTTATTGACCTTATGTTAGAATATGACGATCACATTGATATAATAGATTATAAATTAAAACATACAGATGATCCAGCTTACAAAAAGCAATTAGAAGGTTATAAAAGTTTTATAGAGTCTAAAACCCACAAAAAAACATTCACCTACCTATATTCACTTACTACAAGAACATTAACTAAAATAGATTAGTGTTCTTTTTTATTGACAAAAACAAAATCATTTTATATATTAACAAACATGAATGAAGAACAAATTAAAGCCGTCCAAAGTCTAGATGACACCCTCCTAATCGCTGGCGCTGGCTCCGGAAAAACATTTACCATAATTAATAAAATTAACTACTTGTTAGCAAACAACATCTACAAAGAAAAAGACATACTAGTAATATCATTTACCAACGAATCCGTTAACGATATCAAGAAAAAATGCGAAAAAAACATTGATATATTTACATTTCATAAATTAGCTATGAATATCATCAAAGATGAAAACTTTACATTAGCAAACGAATACTTGCTAAACTTTATAATAAACGAATATTTTGAAAGTTACGCTAAAAGTAATAAAAATACATATAAATCTCTTCAAAGAATTAAAATAGAAACACCCATTTATGAACTTAAAAACTACATCAAAACATTTATAAATCTATATAAAGCCAATTATTCTTCCGTTGACAGCCTTTATACTCTATATCAAAAATCTCACTTTATAAATAAAGATTATTTAAAAATAATAATAGAGATTTACTTAATCTATCAAAACGAATTATCATCTTCTGGCACTCACGATTTTAATGATTTAATAATTAACGCACAACAGCAAATAGAAAACAAATCTAAAATTGTTCCCTATAAATTTATTATTATTGACGAATTTCAAGACACTTCTTACACCAGATTAAATTTAATTCTATCAATAAAAAAAGCGAATAATGCTAGAGTATTCTTTGTTGGTGACGACTATCAATCCATCTATCGTTTTAGTGGTCTGGATTTAAACATATTTCTTAATATAAAAAAGTACATTCCAACAATTCACATATTAAAACTAGTACAAAATTATCGTAACAACCAAGAAACTATAAACCTAGCTAATAAATTCATCATGCAAAATAAACATCAAATTCCTAAAAATACTATTTGCCAAAAAAATCTTACTAAACCAATCAAAATAGTTTACTATAAAAACTCCAAAAATATTATTAACAAAATAGTAAACACTCTTGAAGGCTCAATATTAATAATGGGTAGAAATAACAAAGATAAAGAAAAATTCTTCATAGAAGAAACTGAAAACATTCGCTTTTTAACCATTCACAAATCAAAAGGTTTAGAATTTGACAATACTATCATAGTAAACCTTGAAAATAAATCAAACAGTTTGCCTAGCAGAATCCCTAACCCTAAATTATTAAATAAAATTATAAAAA
The DNA here is from genome assembly GCA_900551105.1 of uncultured Mycoplasmatota bacterium. Classification (GTDB taxonomy): domain Bacteria; phylum Bacillota_I; class Bacilli_A; order RF39; family UBA660; genus CAG-533. The sequence goes on along the minus strand of URUT01000030.1, from coordinate 12,752 downwards.
GTGATACCTTTAAAGACGAAGAAGAAAGACGACTATTTTATGTCGCCCTAACTCGTTCCAAAAATTACACTTACTTAGTAGTTTCCAACAACAATGAATCCGTATTTATCAAAGAAATAAAAAAATATGGTAAAGACTACATAGAAATTATTAATCTTTAGCGTAGTATATTTTTGTAATCGGATACCCCTTAAAATAGACTAAAATCTTATAATCATCATCATACACAGAATCTAAATAAACAGCAAAATTCTTTAAATACGCTTGCATTTCGCCGCCCTTATAATCATAGCAATATTCATAAGAACAAACTTTAAGTACATTATTACTTTTAATATAATTTATCCCATTTAAAGTAGTTACTCCTACTGGATAATCAACATAACTATTATCAAACGCATAGGACTGATTTATCCCCTTGGCAATAACCACTCCACATAAATTTAATAAAAAAAAGAAAATAGTAAACTTCTTCATAAACATCATCACTATTATTATTCCCAAAAACAAAAATTATAAACCTACAAGCAAGCAAAAAAAAAGGAACTATTTCCAGTCCCATTTAAAATTTTTATAATCTTTAATATAGTTATATCTAATCTTAATTAATAATAATTTTCTTAAAAAACTTGTATCTTTTTTATAATTTAAAGCCTCAACTCTATCTTTCCACATAGATAATACTTTTGCTTTATATTCTTCATTAGTTATGTATTTTTTCACAACCTTTTTAGGTACAAAAGTCTCTAAAACTTCTTTATTACAAACTTTATATTTTAAATCTTTACCTTCAATTAAATCTTTATAAAGTAACTCTATTAAATTAAAACCAGCAGGCACAATATAATAAGAACATCTACCCTGTCTTGCATTAATTTCCATAACTTTATACTTACCATCTCTTGCATCATACTTCATATCAAATTCAGCAAATCCCTGATAACCAATTTTTTCAGTAAACTTCCTAATTTTTTCAATTTGTTCTTCTACTCCTGGATACTGAGAATACCCATTAATAATAACCGCGGCATTACCAATCATTCTTGGTGCATGTTCTTGTAAGCCAATTTGCGCAAAAGATACCATTTTCACTTTTTTATTTTTATCAGCATAAACCACAGCATCAAACAAATGAGAATCATCTCCAGGAATATACTCTTGAATAATTATCGTATCAGTATAATTGCCTTTTTTAAACTTATTAATAACATCATTAAGTTCTTCCATATTTTCTAATTTGTAAATTTTCTTTTTCCCAGCAAAACTAATATGCTTAAATAAAATAACATTAGCAGGTTTAACAATTACTGGGAAAGTAATATCACCTTCATTTATTTTTTCATCTTTTGTACAATCATAATAAATTGATCTAGGTAAATCTATATCATAATCAGCATAAGTCTTATAAAAATCCTCTTTATTTACTAAAGTATGTTGTAACTTAACACTAGGATAATTAAAGAAAAATTTCTTTTTTAACTTTGCTTTATTTTTAGCAATAAACTCACCATAAGTCTCATTACTACTAACAAGTAAAATCTTTTCTTTCTTATGTTCATTAAAATATAAATCTAATTCCTCTAAAAATACTTTTTCATCCCACAAATTTTCGCGATATCTAATGTTTAAAATATTCGTGTATCTTGTATATGAAAAAGGTTTTTCTCCAGCAATATAATTAGCAAGTAAATCAGCTTTTTCCCCAGTAAATTCATGATAACATCTCGCCAAATAATATGCATTTATATCATTTCCAATAATTAAAGCTCTAAATTTTTTCATCTAATCCTCCTAAATAATTAACCTCTATCTCTTTATTCTGATACTTATAAACCCGTGGTACTCTAGTTGTAACACTGCAAAGAAGCTTATAAACATTTACGCCTGCTTCTTCTGCTGCTTCTCTAATTTTAATTATATCACCAAATATTTCTACCATGTCACCCGATTCAACTGAATCATCAACTATAACACTTGTTATATCCATATAATTAGTTATAATTTTATATTTTTTATTTTTAATATACACGTTAGTTGGCTTAATAAACGTAAAATCAGCAAATCCATAAGGTAAAATAGCAATCTTACTATTTTCTTTACTATCATACATACCACCATATCCAACTACTTCTCCAGGCAATACACTTTTTGTCTCCATTACAGTTGTATAAAACTTAAATGCTGTATTTAATTTAAGAACGCTTTCTTCACTAGTCGTTTTTTTTCTAAGTACAAAATTATATATTCGTCTTTTTAAAGATGGCAGATACACTCTCTTAGGAAATCCATACATAATTATTCCTAGTCTTACGCCATTTGCAAAAGAGAACCTTTCGTGCTGTTCTAAAGTTAACGAACGATCCAAATGAACAATTGGCACTTTTGATAAATCAATATTTTTTGTAATTTCCAAAAATCTATTTTCCTCTTTTTTTAATTCTTCTCCAAATCCTGAATAAAGCTGAGTAAAAATTCCTTCCAAAACAAGTATATTATTTGAATTCTTATAAATATAATCAGCATCTTCACTCTTCTTTAAACCAAATCTATTCATCCCAGTATCAATTTTCATGTGAAATTTTAGTTTAACTTTTTGATTTAAGATATCCTTAAAGTTTTCTACATCATCTATTGTAATAGTTATATTATTTAGTGCAGCAACCTTGACATCAGAAGCATTTATTGGTTCAAGTACTAAAACCGAAATCTTTTTATTCAATTTTCTAATATTTAAAGCCTCTTCCAATGTGGCTACTGCCAAATAATTTATTCCTGCATCAATCATCGCATTAATAACATATATTCCATGACCATAAGCATTAGCTTTAACAACTCCAAAATAATATTTATAATCATTATAAGTTTCTCTTATTTTTTCAATATTACTTTTTATTACATCACAATCAATGAGTGCGTAAGTTTTTCTATACAAAATACCACCTACAATCAACAAAATTATACCATCTATTACTATTATTTACAATAAATTAGCCTTTATTCACTACTTAAAGAGAAGCTTCATTTACCTTAATTTTACTATTAATAAAACTTGTTACAATTGCTTCACTAGCATAAATAAAATTCAAAAAATCAACAACAGAAACACTTGCTCTAAAAGTGCATTCTCCTTCATATAAATCCTCAAATAATATTTTAGAAACCCCATCTTCTACATAAAATGTATAATTACCATGAGCTATGCTATTTCTTATTCCATTAATGATTGCTCTATTTTTAATTAAATCAATATTATTTGCCTCATATAAAATCGCCTCATCATAACTAGCCTTAGCATTAATTTCATCTTGAGCATACTGTGCTTCCAAAAGTTTTTCATTTGCAATATTTTGACTCAACACGCTTGCTGCTTTTAAATTGCCTTTTTGCTTAACAGCATTCAAACTTAAAGTATTTTGGTTAATCTTATTTCTTATTCCTAGTAATCTCTTGCTAGCACCATTATAAACCTCCAAGTATTGATCAATTACTTTTCTATCTGCTTTTAAATAATCAATATTAAAACAAGACACATCTAAAGCAGCATATTTAAGACCATTATTTGGTAAACTAGTATATTTATTATCATCATCAAAATAATCGTCATGCAAGTATGCAAATAATGCTTGAAACAAGCAAATACTAGAAGAAGCTAGTTCTCTATTACCTACAAAAAAGTAATTATCAAATTTATCACTCAAATAATTAAATAACTTATCTTTAGAAATTGAATTAGTATGATAAGTCGCATCTAGTAGTAATAAGTTCCTTAACGACGAAGTCATGTGAGATGTCTTGCTATTTTTAATTATTACATCAGCGACAGAATTCATTACAAAATTTACCGCAGAATCATAATCTAAATCTTTCACTTGATTATACATAACCATAGAAAAATCATCAATATCATCAATTACTACTTTGCTTTTACCCCAATCAAAATCATATTCATCATTAATAAAATTTTTAAAAGTTAAAAATACCTTAAGGTTCATATCTTTTTTATATCCATTAACAACCCCATCAAGTATAGACTTCAAATCATGAGGAATAATTTCTCCATCTTTTCTTTTTAATGATACCGAAAATTTATTTAAATTTAATATAAAGTTTTTAACATCAGTAGGACTAGAAAAAGTTTTTTTACGACCTGCAAGAACTTTATCACTTTCTAATATAACCTTATAATATTTTTTGTTTTGAGATCTTTCATAATAATTATTTAATGCAATTACCACGAAGTTAGTTAATTTATCTATATTTAATTTAACTTTAGTTCCAGCAAAATCAAATATTATTCTACTATGTTCAAGATCTAACTCAAAATTTCCATGAGCAAACTTATTTCTAATCATTGCTACCACTTCAGCAGCTGAACTAAATTTATAATTATCTATAACATAATCATCTTTATCTTTCGTTGCTATTAATTTAACATTCTTAATAAGATCATCTTCATATATTAAAGAACCAAATTCTAAATTAGGTAACTTTTCTACTATATCCTCTTTTGCCCCAAGAAGTATACTACTTATAAATGCAACCTTTGCCGCATTATAATTATTTTTCTCTAAAATTAAACTTCCATCAAAGGAAGTATCTCCGAATTGATTAAGTAAAAAAAACGAATAAGCTTTAACTCCATTATAATAAGATAAAGCCGAATTTAATTTATCCATAACATCACCTACTTACGAAAGTATTATATCATAGCAAAATAAAAATTAAAAAAATGTTACCTAAAATGGCGCCTAAAATTTTTGTGACTATTGCAAATCCTTTAATACAAACAAAAATGAGAGCTTTCGCTCTCTTCAGGGGAGTTCCTTAATTCCAACTTGTCAATATTCATAAAATTAAGAAAGCATTTTATTTATAGGGATTTCTGTGTGTATAGATTTATTTGAGTTTATTCAAATTTATATGTATTTAGGTACTTTACGTATCTAAATATGTACCTAAATTTATTCAACAATTTTTTCTAATAGTTCAATAAATCCCGTAAGATTATTTTGTATGTCTTCTTGTAATTTTTTAGCTTCATCTGTTAAATAATTCGCATTTCCCTTATTCTTTTTTATATATTCTTTATTGTAATCTGAATATAACAATCTATTTAATTTTTCAATTTTTTCAGGTGTTGCTTGTTCTTTTGGTATATCACTAATTAAAACAAACCATCCGACCATAACATATGTAATATCGATTGGATCTTTCTTATATTTGTTTAAGTATTTTAGACACAGATATAATAGTGCTTCCACAAAATATGTATTCATTTTTATAGAGCTGGTATATAAATCTAAATCATTATCTTTTTCAAGTTCTACCATTGCATTCACCAAAATAGTACTATGAGTAAATAAACACATCTTATCGTAAAACTCATCAAGCATGTCTTTCAGATTTCTATTACTCATTTCTATAAATAAATCTCCATCCAATTTACGTAAGACTTTCCTAAAATCATTTCTTAATTTTTGAGGTTTAGTATATTGTCTAGTTGTATCATCTATAGATAAATTTATAAATTCTTTATAAGTATTTTCACCTTCATTAATCATCATACCCATTATAAGATTCTCAAAAGCAGATCTTAATAATGAGTTAGCATCAACTACTTCTTTACTATTAATAAATTTGTGAACATTTTTCAAAGTTTTTCTAGTTTGATTTAATAAGTTTATTGTTTCTGATCTTTTAAATTCTTTATTATTCTCTAAGTCTTTAAAAAACTTATTAATATATCTTCTCATTACCATAACAAATTTGGTCTTACATTTTTTACGTGCTAATTCCTTTAGCTCAACAAGTTTATCTTTTTGTAATAAATATACTAATTGCATTATTTGGTAATCTGTTAATTCAGCTTTTATTTTTTCTATTGCTTCTTCAATCAAAGAAATCACCCCACATTTTAGCTATTATTTTAGCATAAAAGTGGCAAATAATTGCCACTTTTTTATTGGAAAGTATCAGTTTTAAAGCAATTTGCTATGATATTTAATCTTTCTCTTATACTCTGCCAATCATCATTTAAATTTAATGTTTTTACCATTATTTTATGTTGATTTAATGTATCGATAATTGATATAGATGGTTCATCAGTTGTTTGTGCATAAAGTAACATGCCATAAACGTTTCCTTTTTTCAGTGGATCTTGATTATCCACATAAGTTAATATTTGATACAAGTTATTATTTGAAATTGTCTTGCACCCTGTATTTAGGTAATTGTCTCGTAATATTTTATTATAAAATTTAGCATCAATTATTAACATTCTTTCTTCATATGTTAATGTAATATCAGTCTTCATCATTGGAATATAAGATGTAAGTGGTTTATCTGTTAAATATAATTTCTTTGAATAAGCATTTAGTTCAGGGTAATGTTTTCTATAATATTCCTTTATAAAATTTTCATATATTGCACTAATTCTAGTATCATCTAAAAATTCTTTAAACTTGTTATTGCCATTTTTATCACTAACTATCAATCCATTTAATATTAGCTTACATAAATCAACTATATATTTATATGACATATTATTTCTATTAAATTTAATCTGATCCCATTTAATTGTTTTAATTTCAATTATATCTACCTTATTAAAATAGTTTAACAATTTTTTTATAGATTCTTTTGACACTTTACCTATTTTATTAGATTTAATTAAATAATACATTGTTGTTTTTATTACTCTATTTAATAAACAATTTTCATTATACTCATCAAATTCACAATATACTTTTTTTCTTGTTAGTGAATTCTTGTTAATTGTTTCATTTATGTTTATTTTTCCTCTAATAGTTCCAAGTTCATCATTTGTACCTATATACTCTCTGTGCAATCCTTTTTTAACTTCTTTTTTTAAAATAAGACATAATAATAAAGAAAATAAATTATATATATTATCAAAAGCCTCAGAGCCTAACTCAGCCTCATCCTTTTCGTTCAATAATTCTCCATAAAATGAATAACATAACATATAATATATATTTTTTACTTTATTATCAACATTAATCATTTAATACACCATTTAAAGCATCTTTCCATTGGATAATAGAGTCAGGATTATCATACCAATATTCTTCTAATAGAGGAATTATTTCGTATGTAATTATGTCTTCAATATCTCTTTTATTCCCTTTTCTATCTTTTATATCAGGAAAAAAATAACTATGACCTATTTTAAATCCTGATCCTAGTGATTTATCATCTTCTATTGCATCATTAATTTTCTTGATAATTTCAATTATTTTATTAAAATCTTGATCAAATTTATTATTAAATGCTTTTATAAATTTAGGACTATCAAATGCTGGCTCAATCCTTATAAACGAAAATCTTCTTCTTAAGGCATAATCAATTAAAGCAAGTGATCTATCAGCAGTATTCATCAAACCGATTATAAACAAATTACTTGGAACACTAAAAGGTAATTCCGAATATGCCAGTGTTAATTCATCACCACGCTTATCAGATTCAATAAGCATTAATAATTCTCCAAATATTTTACTTAAATTTCCTCTGTTTATTTCATCTATAATTAAATAAAACTTTTCTTTAGGATTTGATTCAGCTTTTTTACATATTTTATAAAATAAACCTTTTTCAAGTTTAAATCCGTTTTCAGTTGGTCTAAAGCCTTCGATAAAGTCTTCATATGAATAACTCTGATGGAACTGAATTAATTGAACTTGACGCTTATCCTTTCTACCTATAATAGAATAAGCTAATCTTTTTGCCATAAAGGTTTTTCCAACACCAGGAGCACCTTCCAAAATAATATTCTTCTTTTTTTCAAGAACGGATACTATTGAATTATATTTTTCTTCATCAATAAACACTTCATTTAGAAAATCATTTTTATCATATTTCTCGTCATTATTTTCTTGTTCAACTTCTTCAATTTCGTCATTTTCAAATTCATTTATGAATCTCCATAAAGCATATCCAAGCCATTGAGGATCATCAGATAATCTTTCTGGGAAGGCCTCTTTAAAAAATTTACAAATATTAAATGAAATTCTTGCAGATATACCATCGTCTTGCGATTGTATTTCAAATAATTCAGTAATTGTTTGTAACTTTCCTCTTGAACCAATTGAAATAAAATAATTAGGATAATATAGAAAACATAATTTTGCTGCTATTAATGGGATTGTTTGTATTAAAGGGTATTTTTCTTCAACATTAGGGAATTCATTTGTTTCACCTATTTCAGTTAAAAAATCACATAATTGATTTCTAAAATTAATCCAATATTCCTCAGGATTGTCAATAACTTCATTTTTATATCCTCTATAAACATTATCCTTACTAAAATATATTCCATGTTTTGCAGAGCTTCCGCCTCCACAACCCATTCCAGCCTGTTTATACTCACCAAATTCTAGTTTATATGATAAAGAATTAACAAAATTATCAGTACCTAAAGCATATTCTTCTAGAGACATATTTTTTAATTTCGTTATAGGATATTCTACATTAAATTTTTCTCTAAGTTTAATTCCATTAATTGCTTCTTCATTTAATTTATATTCTTCTATATTATCAAAATAATATTTTTTAAATTTTTCTATTATATTGATATTGTCTTCTTCTATTGTAGTCATATTAATATCTTCTAAAAATTTTCTATATTGATTCATAGCTGCTGAATTTGTATTATGACTGGCTAATCTTCTTTCAATGTAAGTTTGATTTTGATTTAGCTTTTCTAACAATTCATCCAATTCTTTAACGTTATCTATATCATAGATAGGTTTATTAATTAGATTTTCGTTTATTGCTTCTCTTGATACAACTGATATAGCATTAGTATAATTATTAACAGTTTTTTGTTCATATTGATTTTTTAGCATCCATTCAACAAAACGATTTTTCATTTGATTATTCGAATCAACGTTTAAATTCAAATCATTAACCATTTCATTTATATTCTTCTCTATATCATTTTTTAAAGCTTCATAGTTATCCATATTATTTAACATCTCCTTCACTATTTAATACTAAATCTATAAATTTTTCTCTTTCTTCATTAATTATATAATCACTCTGATTCAATTTTTTTAAGTAATTACATTGTTCTTCTGATAAAAATGCAATTAAATAATTAAATGCATTATTACTTCTGTAGCTTAATACTTCATCATCATTTGAATTAATATATATATCATATTGTTTACTTTCATTTCTATATACATTTATATAATCATCATAGTTATAACTATTTTGTAAACAATATTCCATTATATAAAACTCTTCTCTATTAATTGTTCTATATTTTTTTGTAAATTTTAAAATGTCTAAATATTTATCGTAAAATTTATATTTGCTTTTTATCATGTAATCAAGTGACATGCAGAGTAAATCGCTTTTAATTACAAGCATTTTAGATAAATTTATATTACTGTCACTAGCATTCTTTATATTTCTAACAATTTGCACATATAGTAATCCGTTCTTTGTAAATAAGTCATTATAAGCAATTCCATTATTGTAATCATTAATTATTCCTGCATTATATAGAAAAGGAATAAAAGATCTAATATATGATCCAGTAAATATTTGGCTATTTATCAAGTCTTCTTGAAATTGCTGATAAGTACAATTCTTATTATTAGAATTTAAAAAATCATATAATGCTAATATTTTTTTATTAACATCTTTTGTAAAACTAATTCCTGGATTAGATACTTGATTAAGAACAATCTTTTCCATCTTCATCTCCTCCAATCTGTTTCATTATTTCTATAGCAATAGCATTTGCCAATAAAGGTGGTACAGCATTACCTACTTGCTTATACTGACTAGTTCTAGAACCATAGAAAATAAAGTTATCAGGAAACGACTGAATTCTAGCTGATTCTCTAACAGTTGGTATTCTATTTTCACTATAATGAAAATAATTTCGATGTCCTGTATCTATGGTATTTGATTGTAATTTAGAATTCATTCTTTGAAATGCTTTATTGTACTTTCTAATCTCCCAAAATTCTTTTGGTAAATCTGTTATTTTACCTCCATCTGGGATTTTACTTATAACATCAATAGTTTTCTCAGTGTGAACTGTGAACTCATTATTCTTTAGTTGTTTATTATTTCCCCTCATATTTTTTTGATAACTTGTTTGAGCTGATGTAGTATATTTATCTTCATAACTTGTTAAATCCGATATTGCTTCATATGTAGTCACTTTTTTTGATTTTTCCTTAGGAAATTTAAACTTTTTTTTCTTAATTCCAACAAAGAAAACTCGATTTCTATTTTGAGGTACACCGTAATCTGCAGAATTTAAAATTTTATAATCGACTATATATCCTAATTTTGTAAATCTTTCTACTATATCCTCTTTAAATTTACCATTATTTAAAGTTAATAATCCTTTTACATTTTCTAAAACAAAAAACTCTGGTTTAACTTTTTCAACTATTCTACAATATTGAAGATATAAATAATTTCTATCATCATTTATATCTCTTTTACCAACCGTACTATATCCTTGACATGGTGGACCACCTACAATACCAGTTATTTTATTTTTTTTGGTAAAATCATCTAAAAACTCATTAGATATTTTTGAAACATCATCACATATAGCAACTTTGTTTTTATGATTATTATTAAATGTTTCAACTGCATCTTTCCAAAAATCAATTGCTAAGACTGTATTAAATCCGGCCATTTCAAATCCTTTACTTAGGCCTCCACATCCACAAAAAAGATCTATAATATTATTCATTATCCAAATCCTCCTTTATTAGTTTAGCAATTGAATTAGCAAGTAAAGGTGGCACAGCATTACCAACCTGTCTATATTGACTAGTTCTAGAACCGCAGAATATAAAGTTATCTGGGAATGACTGAATTCTTGCAGCCTCTCTTACTGTAGGTATCCTATTATATAACGGATGAAAATAATTACTATGAGAATTGCCTGTATCAATAGTTACTGAAACATCTTTTTCATTTAATCTTTTATATGCTGAAGAATGCCTATTATTTCTTTGATTAGAAAATAATTTTTTAGGTATTGATTGCCAATTTTCTCCTTGTTTAACATAAGAAATTCGTTTTTGAACAATTTCTGCCGGGTATCTAACTTCATGATTATATATATCTGATTTTTTATTCATCTTTTTTGCATATGATGACATATCTTCAAAATTTGCATTTTTTATTTCTTTTTCATTTTTTTCTAGTTTGTATAAATCCCCAATTGCATCCTTAACTGTTACTTTTTTTGATACTTTATTAATCTTTTCAAAATCAAAAATAAAATCTTTTGACATAACAAAGAAATTTCTCATTCTTTTTTGCGGTACGCCATAGTCGGATGCATCAAGAATTTTATGTGTTACTTTATATCCTCTTTTTTCAAATATTTTATATATTTCTTTTTTTGCATATCCATTATTTTCTGTAACAATTCCTCTAACATTTTCTATTACAACAACTTTTGGTTTAAAAACATCCACAAATTTTACAAATTGAAAAAATAATTTATTTCTAGGATCATCATCTATTTTATTTCTATTGGCTGAAGAAAAACCCTGACAAGGTGGACCACCAATAATAATATCAACTTTATTTCCGAAAATTTCTTTTATCTTTTCTTCATCAATATTTAATATATCAGTATAAATTCCTTTTGATCCTTTAAAGTTAAAATTAAATGTATCTATTGCTTCTTTATTAAAATCAACTCCGCCAATAATATTAAATCCGGCCATTTCAAATCCCTTACTTAAGCCTCCGCATCCACAAAACAAATCTAAAACATTATATTTACTCATATACTCCTCCTTATCTTGTTGTGACACTATGACACTAACTATCGGTGTAATCCACACCTAAATCTAATGTCATTCTGTCATTAATCTAATATATCGCTGACTTTAATATTGTAATATTCAGCTATTTTTCTTACTACTTCATTATTTAATTTTCTACTACCTTTTTCATATTTATTTTAAGTAGAAATATCTATACCTAAATAATCTGCAATTTCTTGTTGTGATTTTTTATTATCTAATCTATATTTTTTAACTCTTAATCTTGCTCTTGCTTGAACTTTTTCTTCTAATTTTGCCATGCCTTCAGAAAAATTCATAATATCACCAATATATTGTTGTTTATTTTGCGATACTTCAAAAGCAAATCTTCTTACTTCTAATTCTTCTTTTGTAGATAATTCTGGCATATTTTCAAAAAAATAATCTGTTGAAATTTTATAAAAGTTAGCTAAGTCTCTAATAACTGCTAAGGGCGTGCATCTATCACCTAACTCATAATGCTTATATGTCGAAACATTAACACCAACAACTTGAGCTATTTCTTTTTGTGTTAAACTAAACTTACTACGCATATCAGCCATATTCTTACCTATTGCTATATCTCTTTTTCTACGATTCTTCACAAATATACCGCCTAATATCTTCTTGATACAATTATATCATGCATTTTCCATTTTGGAACACAGAAATTCCATTTTGGCAATTTTTAGCATTTTACTATTTAAATAAGTAAGTTGGTGAAATAATGGCAGTTTATAAAGATCCTAAGCCTACTAAAAATGATAGAGCTTGGTATTTTAAGTTTAGCTATAAAGATGCATTTGGTGCTACTAAGCGGTATAGATCTAAAAGATATTTAACTAAAAAAGAAGCATCTGATGCAGAAAGAATGTTTTTATTTACTTCTACTGATAAAGTTGAAGATAATAATATGACCTTTAAGGATTTATATGA